>DATLDP010000075.1:0-29472 GCA_035525825.1 Candidatus Limnocylindria bacterium | reverse complement strand
TTGAAGACGAGGATTCCGGCGGCCAGGTCCGTGAGCGCCGAGCCGATGGTCGACACGAGCTGGGCCGACCACATGAGCGAGAAATCTCGCTTCCGGAAGATCGCGAACATTCGGGCGAGTCTATCGAGCCGGGAGGCCGGGAATCAGTGTTTCCCGCCGCTGTGGTCGCCCAGGACCACGCCTTCGCGGGCCAGCAGCTCGCGTTTCAGCTCCAGGCCGGTCTCGCGGCCGCCCCACCAGCCGCCGCCGTAGCCACCGAGCGTCCCGTCGCCGGCGATGACCCGATGGCAGGGGATTGCGAGCCCCACCGGGTTCCGGCCGACGGCGCCGCCGACCGCCCGAGCCGCGCCCGCCATCCCGATCAGCCGGGCGACCTCGCCGTAGCTTGCGGTGGTGCCGGGCGGGATCTCCCGGACCGCGCCGAGCACGCGGCGATCCCAGTCCGATCGGTCGTCAAGGTCCAGCGGGAGCTCCGCCAGCGCCCCTGCCTCCCCGGCCAGGAAGCGGCCGAGCGCCTCCAGCGTCGTCACCAGCAGGGTCGTCGCGGGGGCGTCCGGCGGCGCGTCGGCGAGGTCCACGGGCGCACGACGGAAACGACGCTCCAGCCGCCCGAGGAAGTCCTCGACGCTGACGAGCTGGTCGATGGCGACGATCCCACGGCCCGAGGTCGCGAGGCGAACCGGACCCCACGGAGCCATGACGGAGGTCGAGACGAGGCGGTCCGGCATCGGGGCCGAGGATAGGCGCGAGGCGATCCCGTTGACCTCCCGGCGTATACTCCCCGGGAGTATGACGAAGGCAGCCACGGACCACCCCGCCGCCGTCGAGCTGGCCCTGCCCATCGAGGGCATGACCTGCGCCTCGTGCGTCAATCGCATCGAGCGTTTCCTGAAGAAGACGCCCGGCGTCGAGGACGCCTTCGTGAATCTCGCCACCGAGATCGCGACGATCCGCTACCTCCCGGAGGAGGCCGGCCGAAGCGAGCTGGTGGCTGCCGTGGAAGCCGCGGGCTACGACGTTCGTCCCGGCGGAAGCGCGGATGCCGGCGCAGCGGAGCTCACCGCGGACGTGCTGCGAGCCGCGGACGCCGAATCCGGCCAGCGGGCGGAAGAGGCTCGGGACCTGCTGACTCGCGCTCTCGTGGCCATCGGGATCGGCGTCGGGATCATGGCCCTGATGTTCCTGCCGGTCGGGCTCGGCATGGAGGATCGGAACCGGCTCGCCCTCATTCCCGCCACGTTCATCCAGGCCTGGGCCGGCGGACGCTTCTATCGCGCGGCGTGGCGGGCTGCGCGCCACCTGGCGACGAGCATGGACACGTTGATCGCCGTCGGGACGAGCGCCGCGTGGGGCTACTCGGTCGCGGTCACCCTGTGGCCGGAGCTGGCAATGGCCGCGGGCCGCGAGCCCGCCGCGTACTTCGACTCGTCGACGATCATCCTCGGCTTCGTCCTGCTGGGCCGGTGGCTGGAGGCGCGGGCCAGGAGCCAGGCAGGCGGCGCGATCCGCCGCCTCCTCGCCCTCGAGCCGCCGGTGGCCCGCCGCCTCGACGGGGGAGCGGAGACGGACGTGCCGGTCGCCGCCGTCGCGCCCGGCGACCTGCTGCGGGTCCGGCCCGGCGACCGCGTCCCGGTGGACGGCCTGGTCGCATCTGGCGAGTCCGCGGTCGACCAGTCGATGCTGACGGGCGAGTCGATGCCCGTGGACGTCGTCGAGGGCAGCCAGGTGATCGGCGGCACCCTCAACACCAACGGCACGTTCGTCATGCGGGCGACCCGCGTCGGGCGGGACACGGCCCTCGCCCGGATCATCGAGCTCGTCCAGCGAGCCCAGGGCAGCAAGGCACCCATCCAGCGCCTGGCCGATCGGGTCAGCGAGATCTTCGTGCCCGTGGTCCTCGTCGGGGCCGCGCTCACGTTCGTCGCCTGGCTGGCCTTCGGGCCGGAGCCGCGGCTGCCGTTCGCCCTCACGGCGTTCGTGTCGGTCCTGATCATCGCCTGCCCCTGCGCCATGGGACTCGCCACCCCGACGGGGATCATGGTGGGCACCGGCCGCGGCGCGGAGGCCGGGATCCTGATCCGGGGCGGCGAGGCGCTGGAGGCCGCCCACCGGGTGAACACGGTGGTCTTCGACAAGACCGGGACCCTCACCGCCGGCACGCCGGTGGTCACGGAGGTGACGGCCGCGGCCGGGTTCGACGCGTCGCTGGTGCTCCGCCTCGCGGCCGCCGTCGAGACCGGCAGCGAGCACCCCGCCGGCGAGGCGATCGTCGCCCGGGCGCGGGCCGAAGGCATCGATGTTGCCGCCGATCCGGTCACCGAGTTTCGGGCGGTCGCCGGCCGCGGCGTCGAGGGGACCGTGCTGCATGACGGCCGCCCGCGGCGCGTCGCCGTCGGCACCGTGGCCTACCTCGATGGGCTTGGTGTCGCCACCGAGCCGCTCCGCGATGCGCTCACGCCGGCACTCGCCGCGGGCTCCGGGGTCGCTGCGGTCGCGATCGACGGCTACGCGGCCGGGCTGCTGACGCTGCGCGATACGGTGAAGCCGAGCGCCGCCGGAGCGGTGCGGGAGCTCGCGGCGGCCGGCATCGACGTCTGGCTGCTCAGCGGCGACGCCCGCGCCGTGGCGGAATCGATCGCGAGGGAGGTGGGCATTCCCGCCGACCGGGTCCTGGCCGACGTCCTGCCGGACGGCAAGGCGGCGAAGATCCAGGCGCTTCGAGACGATGGGCGGATCGTGGCGATGGTGGGCGACGGCGTGAACGACGCGCCGGCGCTGGCCTCGGCGGACGTCGGCATCGCGATCGGGACCGGCGCGGACGTGGCGATCGAGGCGGCGGACGTGACCCTCGTGGGCGGCGACCCGCGCGATGTGGCGACGGCGATCGAGCTGTCGCGTTCGACGATGCGAGTCGTACGCCAGAACCTCGCCTGGGCCTTTGCCTACAACGTGATCCTGATCCCGGTGGCCATGGGCGTGCTGTTCCCCGCGTTCGGGTTGCTGCTCAACCCGGCGCTGGCCGCCGGCGCCATGGCCCTGTCGTCCGTGTCGGTCGTGCTCAACTCGCTGCGGCTCCGAGCCGCCCGCGTCCGCCCGCCCGTCGAACGCGAGTCCAGGCGGGCCGCGGCCGCGGTCTCGTGACGACCACCCTGCCCGGGCAGCCGCTGCGCCGCTCCTGACGCCGGGCCACAATTCGCGCCATGCCCGAGCCGTCCGCATCGCCCAGCCCTGACCGCCGTCGGATGGACGCGCCCGTCGACGCCCGCGACCTCCCCGGCGACTTCGCCCATCGCCACGAGGTCGAGGTCCGTCTCGCCGACACCGACGCGATGGGGCACGTCAACAACGCCAACTACCTCACCTATGTCGAGATCGCCCGCGTCGCGTACTACGAGCAGGTGACCGGGAACGCCCTCCCCATCGGCACGCATGGCGCGGAGGAAGGGATGATCCTCGCCGAGATCCGGATGACGTATCGAAGCCCGGCCTTCTACGGCGAGACGATCACGGTGGAGACCCGGGTCGAGCGGATCGGCCGGACGAGCTTCGGGATGGTCCATCGGATGACGGCCCCGGAGAGCCGCTACGGGCCGGCGCGCCTCATCGCGGTAGCGGATTCGACCCTCGTCTCCTACGACTACACCGACGAGCGCCCGATCCCCGTGCCCGACGAGTGGCGGACGCGAATGGAGTCCTACGAGGGCCGCTCGCTCGGGAGCTAGGCCTCGAACCGCTGGAAGATCGCGACCGCGTTCTGCCCGCCGAAGCCGAAGCCGTTGATCATCG
The DNA here is from genome assembly GCA_035525825.1 of Candidatus Limnocylindria bacterium. Lineage (GTDB taxonomy): Bacteria > Chloroflexota > Limnocylindria > Limnocylindrales > CSP1-4 > UBA5189. Next base: position 25,686 of record DATLDP010000075.1, on the reverse strand, counting down.
CCGCGTCGACCCTGCCCTGGCGCTTCACGTTCGGGACGTAGTCGAGGTCGCAGTCGGGATCGGGCTCGCGGTAGTTGATCGTCGGCGCGATCCAGCCATCACGGATGGTGCCGACCGCGGCGATCGCCGAGAGGGCCCCGGCCGCGCCGAGCGTGTGCCCGACCATCGACTTGGGCGATGAGATCGGCAGCCGGTAGGCATGCTCCCCGAAGGCCCCCTTGATGGCCCGCGTCTCGGTCGCGTCGTTGAGGGGCGTGGAGGTGCCGTGAGCGACGATGTGGCCGATGTCGTCGGGCGCGAGGCCCGCCATGCGCATGGCCTTGGTCATCGCCATCGTGGCGCCCCGGCCAGTCGGCTCGGGGGCGGAGATGTGGTAGGCGTCCGCCGTCAGGGAGGCGCCCGTGATCTCGGCCATGATCGTGGCGCCGCGCTTGAGCGCGTGCTCCGCGGACTCGACGACGAAGATCCCGGCGCCCTCGCCGAAGACGAAGCCGTCACGGGTCCGGTCGAACGGGCGCGAGGCGCCCTCTGGATCGTCGTTGCGCTTCGAGAGCGCGGTCATGTTCGCCAGCGCGGCGAAGGCCATCGCCAGGAGCGGCGCCTCGGAGCCACCGGCGATGACGACATCGCACTCGCCGGAGCTGATCAGCCGGAGCGCGTCCTGGTAGGCGATCACGCCGGAGGCGCAGGCCGCGACCTGGGTGATCACGGAGCCGGTGAGGCCGTACTTCATCGAGACCTGGGCCGCGCCCATCGAGCCGGACAGCGCCGGGATCGCGAAGGGGCTGACCTGCCCCGGGCCCTTGTCGCGAATCGCGTCCGCACCGTCGATGACCTGCTCCATGCCGCCGCCGCCGGTGTTGACGATGGTGGCGACGCGGTCCCGCTGCTCCGGCGACATCGAGGCGAAATCGATGCCCGATCGATCCACCGCCTCGGTCGCCGCCGCGACGGCGAAATGGATGAACCGGCTCATCCGCCGGACCATCTTGCGATCCATCGTCTGGAGCGGATCGAAGCCCTTGACCTCGGCCGCGATCTTCACGTCGTGCCGGGCGGTGTCGAACGAGGTGATCGGCCCGCCGCCGGGCACGCCTGCGAGCAGGTTGGACCAGTACGTCTCGGCGTCGTTGCCGATCGGCGTGACGGCGCCCCAGCCGGTGACGACGGCGCGTCGAGAGAGGTCAGCGTTGGGCATCGGGGCGTCAGTCCCCTTCGTACTTTTTGAAGATGACCGCGCCATTGTGGCCGCCGAGCCCGATGTTGTTCGAGAGGGCATACCGGATCGGGGACTTGATCGTCTCGTCGACGACCCACAGGTCGCAGGCGGGATCCGCGTCGCGGTAGTTGAGCGTGCCGGGGACCGTCTGCTCGGCGACGGACATGACCGTCGCGAAGGCCTCGAAGGCGCCCGCCGCGCCCATCAAGTGGCCGGTCATCGACTTGGTGCCGGAGATCGCGAGCGACTTGCGGTCGCCCGCCGCCCGATCGCCGAAGACCGCCCAGATCGCTTCCGCCTCCCGGGCATCGCCGACCGGGGTGGAGGTGCCGTGGGGGTTGATCAGATCCACCTCGTCCGCCGGGACGCCGCGGCGCTCGAGCGCCATCTTCATCGCGCGGGCGGAGCCGGTCCCGCCCTCGATCGGCTGGATCATGTCCCAGCCGTCGGCCGCGGAGCCGTAGCCCACGATCTCGGCGTAGATCTTCGCGCCGCGGGCCTTCGCCAGCTCGAGGTCCTCGAGGAACAGCGAGCCCGCACCCTCGCCCAGGACGAACCCGTTGCGGGTGGCGTCGAAGGGACGCGAGACGGTCTGCAGCGGCTCGCCGGGCCGGGGTGAGCCCATGCCCCGCATGTTCGTGAAGCCGGCGTGCGCGACCTCGAGGAGAGGCGCCTCCGTGGAGCCTGAGATGACGGCGATGCAATCGCCGCGGCGGATCGCCTCCGCGCCCTCGGCGACGTTGTGGGTGCCGGTCGAACAGGCCGAGACGATCGCGATGTTGTGCCCGATCGCCCCGGTCTCGATCGAAATCATGCCCGATGTCGAATCGACGAGGGCGTTGGCGATGAAGGTCGGCTGGACCCGGTTGGGGCCCTTCTCGTGCAGGGTCGAGAAGTTGTCGATCATGAGCTGCTGGCCGCCCGCCCCCGAGCCGAACACGACGCCGACATCCGTCCGGTTCGCGTCGTTGATCTCGAAGCCCGAATCGGTGACGGCCTGCTTGGCCGCGGCGACGCCGTAGTGCATCTCGCGCTCGCTGCGCCGGACCGCCTTGGGATCCATCCACTCCGCGGCCTCGAAGTCACGGACCTCGCCGCCGGCCTTGTGCTCGTACTTCGAGATGTCGAAGCGGGTCAGCTCGGCCAGGCCGGACCGGCCCTCGACGAGGCTGGTCCAGGCCGTGTCGCGGTCGTTGCCGACGGGCGAGACGACGCCGAGGCCGGTGACGACAACGCGCCGGGTGTGATCTGGGCTGCGCACGGGAAGCTCCTTGGGTCGGGGATCAGGTGGGCGTCGCGTCGCGGGGCTGGTCGGACGCACCCGGCCCGGTGGGCACGAGGATCGGGAGGTCGAGGCCCTCGCCGGCGAGGACCTCGTCGAGGGCGATCGCGGTGACCGCGGGGGCGATTCGCTTGATGAGGTTCGTCAGGACCTTGCCGGGTCCGACCTCGATGAAGGTGTCCACACCGTCGGCGATCATGGTCTCGACGGCCAGCACCCAGTCGACGCCGGCCGTGAGATGGTCGATGAGCTCCGCCCTCGCGCCGGCGCCGTCGAGGATCGGGCGGGCATCCGCGTTGGCGAGGAGCGCGGCCGTCGGCTCGCGAAACGCGACGCCCGCGAGGACCCTGCGCATCGCCTCCGCCGCTTCTTCCATGAGCGGGGAGTGGGCCGCGACGGAGACGGGCAGGACGATCGCCCGCTTGGCGCCGAGGGACTTCGCGAGCTCCGTGGCCGCGTCGATGGCGGCGCGCTCTCCCGAGACCACGACCTGGCCCGGCGAGTTGCGGTTGGCAACGGCGAAGACGCCGTAGGTGGATGCCTGCGCGACCAGCTCCGGCAGGGCGTCGTCGGTGAGGCCGAGGATCGCGGCCATCGCGCCGTCGCGACCGGAGCCGCTCGCCTGCATCTGGACGCCGCGCTCGCGAACGAGGCGGATCCCGTCCGGCAGCGAGAGGGCGCTCGAGGCGACCATCGCCGAGTACTGGCCCATGGAGTGGCCGGCGTAGAACATCGGGTTCGGCAGGGTCATGCCGGAGCGCGACGCGCGTTCGTGGACGGCTGCGAGGTACGCGATCGACGTCGCGAGCAGCGCCGGCTGGGCGTTCTCGGTGCGGTTGAGGTTGTCCTGGGGCCCGTCGAAGGCGAGCGTGGAGATGGGCTCGCCGAGGGCCTTGTCGGCGGTGGCGAAGATCGCGACGGCCGCGGGCGAGGTTTCGGCGAGGGCCTTGCCCATGCCGACGGACTGCGAGCCCTGTCCGGGAAAGACGTAGGCGAAGGTGGTCATCGACTCCGGGGTGTGGTTGGGTGGCGGAAGAGCCTCTGGCCGCGGGGCGGCCTGCCACCTGCGGCCGTTGCGGGAATGGTCGCCGCCGCGAGGCCCTCCAAGCGTGGATTCTGTGCGAGCGTGCACACGAACAGCCGTTTCCGGCTAGGATTGCCGCCGATGCCGACAGCCTCGCGGCGAGCCGCCACCGTCCGCGCCATCGCCCGCCGCTTCGAGGCGGACCTTGGAGCGTCCGTCCTCGCGTCCGGCCCTCGAATTCCCAACGTCCGCCAGATCTCGGAGCGGGTCGCGATGGGCCGCGCGCTCTGGCGTGACCTCGTGGTCGGGTTCGCATCGCAGCTCGGCGAGCTGCGCCTCGGGTTCACCCAGCTCGCGGCCCTGTACGTCCTCGCCGACGGGAGCACGACGACGGTCGGCGAGCTCGCGGAGACGCTGGGCCGATCACCTTCGGCCACCAGCCGCCTCGTGGACGGCCTCGCGAGACGCCGTCTCGTGGAGCGCCACGAGGAGCCCGAGGATCGTCGCCAGCGCTCGGTGGCGCTGACCCAGCGCGGCCAGGCGCTCCTGCGGGCCGTGGACCGTGCACGGGCGGACCAGTTCCTCACCGCCGTCCGACCCATGCCGACACCCGAGCGGGCGCTCGTGGCGATGGGCGTCGCCGCGCTGGCGACGCACGCGATCTCGCGGCGTGGCCGTCTCATCAAGGGCTCCAGCGGCCACTGACCGCCCGGTTCAACTGACCGCCCGGCGCCGCCCAGGCGCGGCTCAGGCGGGGTTCATCCTCCGCCAGACCCAGGCCATCCCGAACATGAGCACGATCGAGACGAACAGGATCCCGCCGGCGAGCAGCTTGCGCTCGGGCGCGACGCCGGTATGCACCTCGGAAGGCGGCGGCTCGACGGCGCCCGGAGTCTGGCCGGGCGCGAGGACCACGACCTTGCCGGTCATCTCGACGGGATGGACCTGGCAGAAGTAGTCGTACTCGCCGGCCGTGTCGAAGGTCTCATTGAACGTGTCCCCGTTTTCCTTCAGCTCGATGCCCGAGTCGAAGGCCGCACCACCGACCTGCTGGCCGGCCCCCGCCTTGCCCGAGGTCACCGAGTGCGGCTCGCCCATGCCCTTGGTGACGGTCCAGGTCACGGTGTCGCCCTGCGCGATCGTGATCGTCGCCGGCTCGTACGACTTGTCGACGATGTTGACGGTCGCGTCCGCGGCGAACGCGGGGCCAACCGCGAGCGCAGCCATCGCCACCACGGCGAGGACCAGGGCAGGGCGTCGAAGCCGGTGCGCGAGCGTCATCCGCAGAACCTCCGGACGGCATCGTAGAGGACAGGCAGGCCCCAGCGCAGGCCGTCGATCGACACCCGCTCGTTCACCGCGTGCCAGCGCTCGATATAGGTCTCGCCGGCCGGCTGGCGCAGCGGCGAGAAGCCGAACGTCGGTACGCCGAGGTCCAGGAGGTGCTTCGCGTCCGTCCCGAACGGCGCCATCGCGGGCACCGGGATCGAGCCCGGGTCATGGTCGCGGATGACGGCCTCCAGGATCGGGAAGAGGCCGTCGGGGTCGTCGTAGCGATGGACGACCGCGTCCGAGCCGATGACGAGCTCAACATCGGTGACGGCGGCGAGCTCCGGCCCAAGTCGCTCGCGGATGCGCGCCTCCATGTCTTCGACGGAGGTGCCCGGGAGGCGGCGGACATCGACGTCGAGGGTCGCGACGCCGGGGATGACGTTGAACTTCACGCCGCCGTTGAGGATGTTCGGCGAGAGCGTGTCGCGGAGCATGGCGTCCAGGACGCGGCCGTAGACGGGCAGGCAGATCGCCGCGAGCGCGAGCCCGGAGGCACGCGGGTCGCCGGATGCCGCGACGCGGAGGAGGCGCACGGCCTCGGGTGAGAGGTCGTCGGAGCCGTCGAACGCCTCGATCGTCCGCTCGAGCATGTCCCTCGTGACGTCGGTCACACGAGCAGGCCAGGGGGCGGCGAGACGGGCGACGGCATCCGCTGCAAGGCGGATGGCGTTGTCATCGCGAGGCATGGAGCCATGGCCCCACGTCCCACGGAAGGTCAGCCGGTACACCGTGGTGCCCTTTTCGGCGACCTGGATCGGGTAGAGGCGGCGCGTGCCGACGTCCACCGCGACGCCACCGGCCTCGTTGATGGCAGCGGCCGCCCGGAGCGTGTCGGGGTGGTCCATCGCGAGATGGGCGGCCCCGGCGAACCCGCCGGCCTCCTCGTCCGCCGTCGAGGCGAAGAGGACGTCACGCGTCAGTCCCGGCACCGGATCCGAGGCCGGATCGCGGCCCGCCGCGCGTGCCTCCGCGGCGAGGAGGCGCATGACCTCCAGCTCCATCGCCAGGAGGTCCTTCATGTCGACGGCGCCACGGCCGTAGATCCAGCCATCGTCGATCACGGCACCGAACGGGTCGTGGGTCCAGCCCTCCGGCGGCGCCGGGACGACATCGAGGTGGGACATGAGGAGCAGTGGCTCCCCTCCGGTGCCGTCGCCACGCAGCCGGGCGGTCACCGAGCCACGACCCGGCACCGGCTCGTGCACGACGGCCGGGATGCCGGCGTCCTCCAGGGCCGCCGCGACGTAGCGCGCGGCGTCCAGCTCCGGGCCAGCCGGGTCCGGTGGGTTGATCGACGGGATCCGGAGCAGGTCCTGGAGGGTCGGGACCAGGCGGTCGTGGGCAGACGCCCACTGCTCCCGCGAGATTCGGTCGGAGGCGAGTGGGCGGGTCGCGGTCATCGGCCGCTCAGCCGCCGAGCAGCTGCTGGATATAGCCCAGGACGAAGCCGGAGAGGATGACCACCACGATCACCGCGATCAGGATGCGGAGATAACGCCGTTCCTCTCGGCGACCGGCCTCGGGATCGGGGTCCAGGCCGCCGGCGATGTATGGCGCGTTGAGCCCGCGAGCGCGAGCCTGGGTCGCCCGGGGTGAGTCGTAGGCATCGGGATCCGGGGGCAGCGTGGAGTCCCCGGAGTCCGGCGGCAATCCGACCGAGTCGCGGTCGCGCTCGCCCTCGTGGGTCATGGCGCCTCCGCCTCGTCGCCGGGCCGGGGCGGCCAAAGGGGGCCGCGGAACCCGACCTCGTCGGCCATCGGCTGGTAGCCGAGCCGGGCATTCACCGCGCGCATGGCGGCATTGTCGATGTCGTTGGCGCCCTCGACCGCATCGAGACCATTCACTGCCGCCCATTCGATCGTCGCCCGCTTGAGGGCGGTCGCGAGCCCGCGGCCTCGCCACGCCGGTGCAACGGCGGTCATGTGGTGCCAAGCGAGCCTGGCGTTCCCCGGCACGACCATGAGGTTGGCGTAGCCGACGACCTCACCCGTGCCCTTGTCAATCGCGATCGCGAACCCGCCCGGCGGGATGTTCTTCCGATCCACGTCTCGGACCCGGAACTCCTCGAGGGTGTCCGGCGCCATGGGAGCGTCGCCCGGGATGTCCGGCAGCGCGAGCCTGGCGACCTCGTAGACCCCGGGCACGAGCTCCGGGCGCTCTTCCAGCGAGCTGATGACGGCGCCTTCCGGCGCCGACGCCGGCGGCAGCGAAAGCCCCGCGAGCGGCAGCCGCACGACCTTCATCCGCTCGCTCTCGGTGAAGCCGCGATGCTGGAGGAAGGCGATCGCCGCCGGCCGGTCAGAGGTCGTGCGGCCCATGAGCTGGGTCTTGCCGGCCTCGCGGGCCACGTCGGACATCCGCGCCAGCAGCGCGCTGCCCGCGCCGTTGCGACGGTGGTCCGGGAGCACGGAGATGTTGCCCCACAGGGCGGGGAAGTCCGGCGGGAACATGTAGACCCGGCCCGCGCCTCCGGACCCGATTGCCTCGCCGTCCAGCCAGGCGAGGAATCGCTGTCCGCCGGGGTACTTCGCGTCGGACCACTTCATCTCGTCGACGTTCACCGGGCTGTCCGGCGACACGGCCTGGGAGATGCGGGCGATGTGGCCGAGGTCCTCGTCGGACGTCGCGGGCCTGACCTCCAGCATCGGGTGCGTTCAGCCGCCGGTGATCGGCGAGGGCTCGGCCACGACCTCGACCGCCGCCGCGCCGCGGGCCCCGGGCCACATCCGCCGGCCCGTGGTCACCGCCCCCTCGCTCGCCGAGGAGACGAGCGCCGCGTACTTGGCCATCACGCCCCCGAGGTAACGCGGGGCGGGCGCCTGCCACTCGGCGCGCCGCTCGGCGAGGATCGCGTCGTCGACGTTGAGGTCCATCCGCCGGGCGGTCACGTCGATCGAGATCTCGTCGCCCTCCTGAACGAGGGCGATCGGGCCTCCGAGCGCCGCCTCGGGCGCGACGTGCCCGATCATCAGCCCGTGGGTCCCGCCGGAGAAGCGGCCGTCGGTGAGGAGCGCCACGGACTCGCCGAGCCCCTCGCCCTGGAGCGCCGCGGTGACGCTCAGCATCTCCTGCATGCCGGGGCCGCCGACCGGTCCCTCGTACCGGACCACGACGACATCGCCGGCGCTGATCTGGCGGTTCTTCACCGCCTCGAAGCAGGCCGTCTCCGAATCGAAGACCCGCGCGGGGCCGACGTGGAGCGTCCGCTCGTGGCCCGCGAGCTTCACCACGCAGCCCTCCGGCGCCAGCGAGCCATGGAGGATTGCCAGCCCCCCGGTCTCCTTGAGCGGCGTCTCGATCGGGAGCACGACCTTCTGGCCGGGCGTCTCCATCGCCGCGGCGGCGATCTTCGAGATCGTCCGGCCATCGACGTTCTTGCCGTTGCCGTCGAGGAGGTTCCGCTTGAGCAGCTCCCGCATGACCAGCGAGATCCCGCCGGCGTCGTACAGGTCCGAGGCCGTGTAGCGGCCGCCCGGCGTCATGTCGGCGACGATCGGCGTGCGGGTGGCGATCGTGTCGAAGTCGTCGATCTCCAGCGGGATGTTCATCTCGTGGGCGAGCGCGAGGAGGTGCAGCACCGCGTTCGTCGAGCCGCCGGTCGCGGCGACCGCCGCGATCGAGTTGTCGATGGCCGCCCGGTCCACGATCGAAGACGGCCTGATGTCGTGGCGGACGAGGGTCATCGCGAGCTCGCCCGCCTGGCGGGCCGCCGCGTCCTTGGCGGGATCCTCGGCCGGGATGCCGTTGAGGCCCGCCGGCGAGAGCCCCAGGACCTCCATGACCATCGACATCGTGTTGGCCGTGAACTGGCCGCCGCAGGCGCCCGCGCCGGGGCAGGCCGCGCTCTCGATGTCGTACAGCTCCTGGAGATCGATCTTGCCGGCGCGGTAGGCGCCGACCGCCTCGAACACGGAGACGACGGTCAAGTCCCGGCCCTTGTAGGTGCCCGGGTAGATCGTGCCGTTGTAGAGGATCAGGCCCGGGACATCGAGCCGGGCGAGGGCCATCGAGGCGCCCGGGATGGTCTTGTCGCAGCCCACGAGGCAGACCACGCCGTCGAGCAGGTGTCCGCGGACCACGAGCTCGATCGAGTCCGCGACGACCTCACGGCTGACCAGGCTGGCCTTCATGCCCTCGGTGCCCATCGAGACGCCGTCCGAGACGGCGATCGTGTTGAACTCCATCGGCGTGCCGCCGCCCGCGCGAATGCCCGCCTTCACAAACTCCGCCAGCCGCCGCTGGTTGTAGTTGCAGGGCATCGTCTCGATCCACGTCGTCGCGACGCCGACGAGCGGCCGCGCGAGGTCCTCGTCGGTGAACCCGACCGCCTTGAGCATGGCCCGCGCCGGCGCCCGATCCGGACCGTCGGTGAGCGCGTGGGAGTGGCGCTTGGCGCCGTCCGTGGGCCTGTCGTAGGGGAGCGATCTCTCGGGCATTCGGGGAGCCTCGTGGGGTCGAGCGTCGATCGAGTCACGTTCGAACGGCGGCGTCGCCATGGTACGGCCGGCCGCCGCTCCGGCTCCGGCTTCCACCGGCACTGATGCTCCCGCGCTTGACCCCGATTGTTCCGGGACTCTCCCAACAAGAGCATTCCGCGCGGTTGCGACGCCCATCCGGTTGACCCGAACGAAGGTTTGTCCCCAGCCACGCTCAGGCCGGGATGAAATCGCGCCCTCCCGGACCAACGCGCGACGGATATCGCGCGCAATGCTCTTGTTGGGAGCGTCCCGGAAAAATTTTCTCGCCCCGATCCGGACGCTATCCGGTTGGGGCTGCCGCTCCGATGGAACCGCCGGCCGCGCCGCGCCGGAGGTTGGCCTGGGCGATCCGCTCGGTGACCGCGGCCGCCGCCGGGCCCGAGACGGCGGCAACGAAGCACGACCCCGGGATCGCGTAGGCGTGGACCTCGGTGAGCGCCGTCACGGTCGCCGTCCGCGGCGACCGCCGGAGGAGCGAGATCTCGCCCAGCCCGGCGCCGCGCCCGAGCCGCTGCATCGGCTCGCCGTTGGCCGAGACCTCCACCTCACCGGACTCGACGACGATGAACCGGTCGCCCGGCTCGCCCTCGCGCATGACCGTGTCGCCCGCCGCGAAGCGCAGCGGCTCGAGGCCCGTCGCGAGCCGTTCGAAGGCCGTCAGCGGGAGCTCCCCGAAGGCGGGCACCTCCCGCAGGAGCTGGAGCGTCGGCTCGTGGACGACGCTGATCCTGTCGGTCCGCCCGATCCGGGCATACACGATGAGCGCCACGATCGGCAGGACCGCGCCGGTGACGCCGAGCGCCCCGCGCGTCCCGAACGCCGCCAGGAGGACGGGGGCGAGAAGGCTCCCGGTCAGCGAGCCCAGCCCCACGATCCCCTCGAACACGGAGAAGACGGGCGCGCGCTCGGTGTTGGACGTCCCCCGCTGGAACGTGGTGAAGATGGCGACGTCGAACACCGCGTTCGCGACGCCGATCACGACCATCGCGGCGAGCGCCACCTCGGGGAAGGGGAGCAGCCCGATGACGGCGATCGGCGCGCCCCAGTAGGACAGCGCGGCGGCCTGGGTCCGGATCAGCGCATCGGTCCGGGTCAGGGTTACGGCAAAGACTGCGCCGATCAGGCCGCCGAACCCGAGCGCCGCGTTGAGCAGGCCGACGCCCGCCTCGCCCATGAGCAGCAGCTCGATGGCCGCGACCACCGTCAGCGGCCCGAGCAGCGCCCGGGTCATGACCTGAAAGAAGACCGAGACCATCGTCCAGCCCACGACCGGCCGGCGGCGGAGGGCGCCGAGGCCCTCCTTCAGCCGGATTCCGCCGCCCTCCGCGCCGGCCCCGCCGGTGGCGTCACGGGCCTGCTCGAAGCGGAGCCGGGCGACGAAGATGGCGCTGGCCAGGAACATCGCGCTGGCGACGAGCGCGCCCAGCTCCGGCCGCCCACCGGCGACGAGCAGGCCGGTGATGAACGGGCCGATCATGCTGCCGAGACCCTCGCCGGTGCTCCAGGCCATGTTCGCGGCCACGAGCTCGCTGGGGCTTCGGGCGATCGCGGGCATGAGCGTTGCCTGGGTCGGGCGCACCGGCGCACCCGCGGCCGCCGCGACGGCGGCGAGGGCGAACAGGAACACGACGTCGCCGCCCAGGAGGATGTCGACGGCGCACAGGGCCGCGGTGATCGCCCGGATTACTCCGATCGCGAGCAGGACGCGCTCGCCCCGGAAGCGCTCCAGCGAGGCGCCGGCGAGCATGCCCGAGAGCACCGCCGGGACCATCCGCACGGCGCCGAGGATCCCCGCCGCGACCACGCCCTCGCGCTGGTAGACGACGACGAGGAGGACGACGACGAGCCCCAGGTCTGCCGCGATCCCGAGCGCCCACGACGCCTCGAGCCGCCGGATCCCCTCGTTCGACATGGCTTCCCGCAGCGACCGGAGCAGCGAGCGGATCGGGCGAGCCAAGGAGGTCATGGCGCGGCAAGGATGGCATGGGCCCGCGGGCGCGGCGATGCCGAGTCGGAGGAGATTCGGGATCGGCGTTCGGTGCCCATCGTCTGGCCATGGCCCGTCGTTATGCTTCCCGCGTGGACGACAAGCTCCAGGTCCTGCGCGGCGTGCCGCTCTTCGCCGATCTCGACGATCGCAGCCTCCAGGCCGTGGCGGTCCTCGCCCGCGAGGTGAGCTTCAAGGCCGGCGACGCGGTGATGCTCGAGGGCGAGCCGGGCGACGATTTCTACGTGATCCTCGACGGAACCATCCGGATCGAGCACGGCGACCGGACCATCCGATCGATGACGACGGGGGGCTTCCTCGGCGAGATCGCCCTGGTCGATCGGCGGCCCCGGAGCGCGACGGCGACGGCGGTCAGCGATCTCCGGCTCCTGGAGATCCGGAGCCACGAGTTCGAGCGGCTCCTGGAGACGCTGCCGGAGGTCCATCGCCGGATCAGGAGCGCCATCGAGCGCCGGTCGAGGGCGCCGCAGGGCGCGTGAGTCGCGGGCCCTGATCGGGCCCCTCGATCAGGTGGCGGCCGCCACCTCGTCGAGCCAGGCCCCGACCCGGCCGCGCAGTGCCGGCAGGCTGATGGCGCCGGCCCCGAGGACCGTGTCGTGGAAGTCCTTGATCTCGAATCTCGCCCCCAACCGCGCCTTCGCCTCGGCGCGCAACCGCAGGATCTCCAGCTGGCCGATCTTGTAGGCGAGCGCCTGGCCCGGCCAGACGATGTAGCGATCGACCTCGTTGGCGATGTTGTTCTCGGCGAGCGCGCTGTGGGCCTTCAGGAAGTCGATCGCCTGCTGGCGGGTCCAGCCGAGGGCGTGCATGCCCGTGTCGACGACGAGGCGCCCGGCTCGCCAGGCGTCGTACGACAGGATCCCGAAGCGGTCCATGTCCGAGGTGTAGAGGCCCATCTCGTCCGAGAGTCGCTCCGTGTAGAGCCCCCAGCCCTCCGCGAACGCGGTGGAGCCGAGCATCCGCTGGAACGCGGGCAGGCCCTCCAGCTCCTGGGCGACCGCGATCTGGAGATGGTGGCCCGGCACGGCCTCGTGGAAGGCGAGGGCCTCGGCCTCGTACCGCGGGCGCGTCTCCGGCGCATGGAGGTTGATGTAGTAGCGGCCGGGCCGGCTGCCGTCCATCGCAGGCCACGAGTAATAGGCGATCGTCTGGTGCTCCGCGGAGTGGCTCGGGATCGGCATCACGACGCACGCCGCGCCGGGAACACGCCCGAACCAGTCCGTGACTGCGGCGGTGGCGCGAACCAGTGAGCGCTTCGCGGTCTGGAACACTTCGTCGGCGTTCTCGAACCGCAGCTTCGGGTCGTCGCGGAGCGCGGCCAAAGTGGCGTCGAGGCCATTGGTGCCCAGGACGCGGGCCCCGAGCTCCACGAACTCCGCGTCGATCCGCTCGATCTCCGCGAGGCCGGTCGCGTGGATCTCCTCCGGGGTGAGGGGCAGCGTGGTGTGGACGCGGATGAGGTCGCGGTAGGCCTGCTCGCCACCGGGGACGTTGAGGACGCCGGGCTGGTCGTCGGACCGCGCCGCCGGCTGGACGTGCTGCTCCAGGGTCTGGGCGTAGCGCCGGAACGCCGGGATCGCCGACTCGCGGACCGCCGCCAGGATTCCGTCGCGGATCTCCGCCCGGTCGGCCTCGCTCCAGTCGGGATGCTCCTCGAGGGCGGGCTCTGCCAGCTTCCACTGCTCGACCGGGGTCGCGTCGAGGTGGGCCAGCACGTCCAGCACCCGCTCGACCGGCTTGCCCACCGGGACGAGCCCATCGGCGGCCGCCTCGCGGAGGTTCGCCCGCATGTCGTCAAGGTGCTTCCCGATCTCGTGCCAGCGGGCGATCAGGTTGCGACCGTCCTGCGGCGTCGTGATGGTGTGGTAGTCCACGAGGTCGAGCAGGCGGACCGCCGGGCCGAACAGCGGATCGACGGTCCACTCATCGATCCGGGTGCGGATGTGGAGGGCGTGGCCCTCGGCCTCGTCGATGAGCATCTGGCGGGTGACGCGCTCCATCGAATCGAGCCCCGCCGGGTCGATCATGCCGGCGCGGCCCACCAGCGTGTCCAGCCAGCCCAGGACCCGGGCGGTCGCCGCGGGGGTCACGTCGTCGAGGCGGTCGTCGAATCGCCGGTCGCCGAGGACCGTCGCGAAGATCGGCGAGGCCTCGAGATAGCCGTCCCAGAACTCGTCCGCCAGGGCGCGGAGGGCGCGGGCGGCCTGCGGCGGCGAGGCGGTGTCGAGGTCCTGGGTCACGTGGCGATCCTCGTGTTCGCGTGTCGCGCCTGGCGCGGGTGCTGGTGGCGCCGCCGGCGTGCCCGCCGATCCTAGCCTCGCCGCCTCAGGTGACGCAGGGGCCCGTGCTCACCGACTGCGTCCGGCCGATGAATCCCGCGACCCGCTGCAGCACCTCCGACGGTGCGAGCGCGTAGCCCACCGCCGGGTCGACCTTCGATTCCGCGAAGACGACGCCGCCGACGGTGCCGTCTTCGAGGACGAACGGGCCGCCACTGTCGCCCGGCCGGACCGCGGCGCGGAGCTCCACGATGCGCCGGGTGACGCGGGCCTTGCCCGTCACGTCGAGGCCGGTCGCGAAGTAGGTCGCCGCCACGGTCGCCCGCTCGACCGTCTCGTTGCCGCCGCCGGGATACCCGACCGTCGCGCCGAAGTCGCCGCGCCGGGGCTCGCTGGCCGTGAATTGCAGGGCCTCGGCCTGGACACCGTCTGCCCAGAGCAGCGCGATGTCGAGCTCCAGGTCGACGAGGACCGGGATGGCGTCGTACGCGCGATCCGATGTCTGCACCTGGATGCTGGTTGCCCCGACGACCACGTGGGCGTTCGTGACGAGGAACTCCGGCGCGATCACGAACGACGAGCCGGTGGCGCGCTGGCCGCAGCCGTCCGCCACGACGCGGAGCACGGACGGCGCGGCGGCCGCCCCGATCGCGCCCGCGACCGCATCGGAGGGCAGCTCGATGTCGGGGGCCGGGAGCTGCTCCAGCCCGATGAAGACGTTCGGCAGACCGCTGTCGTCGAGGATCTCGCCCAGTCCCATGACGATCTCGGTGGGCGGCGGGAGCGCCCGATCGATCGTCCGCAGCGCCGTGGAACGCTGGGCAATCTGGCTGAGGTTCGGGAAGGGCCCCGAGGCGATGACGCCACCGGTCAGCCACAGGATGAGGATGGCCTGAGCGGCGCCGACGAGGCCCCCCGCCACCCGATCGAACGCGCTCCACAGGCCGGTCCCCAGGGCGTGCGACGCGGCCCGCCCGCCCATCGCCCCCAGGGCCTCGCCGAGCCCGATGAGGCCCAGGAGCGCGGAGAGCACGATGATCGCCCGGATCGCCGGGGTGAGGTTGTCGAGGAATGGCGTGAGCGCCGGCAGGATCGCGAGGCCGGTGATCGCCGCGATCGCCGCGCCCGCGAGCCCGAGCAGCTGCGGCAGCGCGCCCGAGCGGACGCCGAGCACGATGGCGAGCACGAGCAGCAGGACCGCGATCACGTCCAGGGGGTTCACGGCCGGATCGTGACACAGGTCACGGGGACCGGCGTCTCAGGCGGCTGCTGCGCGGGAGATGCCGCGCGGCAGCGTGAATTGCAGCTCCCGCGGGTCAGCCGACCTCGAGCTTGTTGGCCATGGCCTCGCCCTCGGCGGAGATCGTCCACGTGCCCGCGGCAAGCTCGCCCAGGTCTACGGCAGTCGCGCGGAGCTCGGCGAGGTCGATGCAGGCCATGTCGCCGGGCCCGGAACCCTCGATCACGATCAGATGGATCGTCTTCGCGGCATCGTCCTGCTCGATCTGGACGGAGTCCAGCTGGTTGCACGGCGCGACGCCGCTGTACCAGCGCAGGTCCGCGATGGCCTTGCCGTCCGAGTCGATGGCGGCGCGCACGAGCTGCACGCTGACGTGGCGCTGCTGGACGAGGCCCACGGCCGGCGTGACGTAGTTCGCCTGGCCGAGCATCGGGTCGTCGGCGGCGCCGGACCCGGACCCGAGCCCACCCGGATCGATCAGGCCGCCGCCGACGCCCGGCACCGCGGTCGGGGTGGGTCGTGGCGTCTCCGCGCCGGACGATGGCGCCGAGCTCGGGGCGGACGTCGCCGCGGCACCACTGCACGCGGCGAGGCTCAGGACGAGCGCGGGGAGGAGGAGGAAGCGTCGGTTCGTCTGCATGGCCGCGAGACGCCGGGCCCGCTCGTCAGGTTCCGGCGTGCGCCCGCGTGTCGACCCGCGCGGGATGGCTGGCCTCCCAACCGTCGATCGCCGGCGCCTTGGCCAGCAGGTAGCCGAGCTCGTCCGTGCCCTTGAGGAGCATCAGCTTGGCGAACGGGTCGACATCGAACGGGAGGTCCTCGTCGCCCGGGAGGTGCACGACCTGCTGCTCCAGGTCGATCGTCAGCTCGAGGTCCGGGTTCGCCGCGACCATCTCGAAGAGCTGGGCCTGGCGCTCGTGCTCGACGATGATCGGGAGGACGCCGTTCTTGAGCGCGTTGCCACGGAAGATGTCTGCGCAGCTCGTGGTGATCACGGCCTGGATGCCCCACGCGGCCAGCGCCCACGGCGCGTGCTCGCGCGAGGAGCCGCAGCCGAAGTTGTCCCCGGCGAGGAGGATGCGGCGCCCGGCCATCTCCGGCTGGTCCAGGACAAAGCGCGGCTCCTTGAGCGAGCCGTCCGCTTCGTAGCGCCAGTCGCGGAAGAGGGCCTCGCCGAGGCCCTCCTTGTCGGTGACCTTGAGGAAGCGCGCCGGCACGATCTGGTCCGTGTCGACGTTCTCCGCAGGCAGCGGAATCACGCGGCTCGAGAAGCGGTCGTAGGCCTCTGGCATTGGTGGTCCCCGATCCCTACCGACCGCCGACGGCGGCGAGCGCCTCGATCCCCGGCAGGTTGCGCGGGTCCGCGATGACGCCGGCCACCGCGGACGCCGCAGCGGTCAGCGGCGAGGCGAGGAACGTCCGGCCGCCCTTGCCCTGGCGCCCCTCGAAGTTGCGATTCGAGGTGCTGACCGCGTACTGACCCGGCGACAGCTGGTCGCCGTTCATCGCGATGCACATGGAGCAGCCGGCCTCGCGCCAGTCGGCGCCGGCGGCGCGAAACACCTCGTGGAGGCCCTCCCGCTCGGCCTCGCGCTTCACCTCGTCGGACCCCGGCACGACCATCAGCCGCACGCCGTCCGCGATCTTCCGCCCCTTCAGGGCAGCCGCGGCGAGGCGGAGGTCGCTGATCCGGCCGTTGGTGCACGAGCCGATGAAGACGACGTCGACCTTCTGGCCGAGGATCGGCTGGCCGGGCTGGAGGTCCATGTACGCGAGGGCCTGCTCGAGGCCACGGCGCTTGCCGCCCTCCTCCGCGTCGGCCGGGTCCGGGACGTTGGCCGTGATCGGCAGGCCCATGCCGGGGTTCGTGCCGTACGTGATCATCGGCTCGAGAGCGCTCGCGTCGATCGAGATCGAGCGGTCGAAGGTGGCGCCGGCGTCCGTCGGGAGCGACCGCCAGCCCGCGACCGCGACATCCCATGCCGCTCCCTTGGGGGCGTGCGGCCGGCCGGCGAGGTACTCGAAGGTGGTCTCGTCGGGCGCGATCAGCCCGGCACGCGCGCCGCCCTCGATCGACATGTTGCAGATCGTCATGCGCTGCTCCATCGACAGCGCCTCGATCGCGCTGCCGCGGTACTCGAAGACGTGCCCGGTCCCGCCGCCGACCCCGATCCGCGAGAGCAGGTTGAGGATGACGTCCTTGGCGCTGACGCCGGGCGCGAGCCGGCCGTCGACGCGGACCTCGTAGCTCTTCGGCCGGCGCTGGAGGAGGCACTGGGTCGCGAGGACCATCTCCACCTCGCTCGTCCCGATGCCGAACGCCAATGCCCCGAAGGCGCCGTGGGTGGAGGTGTGGGAATCGCCGCAGACGATCGTCATCCCCGGCTGGGTGAGCCCGAGCTGCGGGCCGATCACGTGGACGATGCCCTGGTTCGGGTCACCGAGGCCGTGCAGCGGGATCCCGAACTCCCGGCAGTTCGTCGTGAGCTGGTCCACCTGGGCGGCGGCCATCTGGTCGAGGATGGGGAGGTTCCGGGGCGTCGTCGGGATGGAGTGGTCCGCGGTGGCGACGGTCCGTTCCGGGTGGCGGACGGTCAGCCCGCGGCGGCGGAGCCCCGTGAAGGCCTGGGGGCTGGTGACCTCGTGGACGAGGTGCAGGTCGATCGCGAGGACGCTCGGCGCGCCGGGCTCGTCGACCACGACGTGGTCGTCCCAGATCTTGTCGACGAGCGTTCGCGGGTTGGTCATCGGGGCGGCAGGTTAGCAGCCGTCAGGCTGGCAGGCCCTCCATCGCGAGCTTCGTGCTCTTGGCCGAGACGAGGTTGCCCTTTCGCTCGTATCGGTCGAGTGCCTCGCGAAGCGCGGCTCTCGCCGCCTCGCTGCGACCCGCGCCGATCAGCACATCGGCGAGCACCGCGAAGCAGTCGCCCTGTACCTCGATGTCATCGGTGCCCGTCGCGATCTCGACGGCCGCCCTCGCCAGCGCCTCTGCTTCGATGAGCTCGCCGCGCCGCACGAGGACCCGGGCTCGAGCCCGGCGCCAGCGGACCTGCGCGTCGTAGTCGGCATCCGCGGCCTTCTCTGCGGCGATGCCTGCGCAGCGCAGTGCCTCGTCGTCCTTGCCCAGCAGCGCGAGGACCTCGGCGAGGGCACCCAGGACGCTCGTCGCAAAGATGCTGGCACCGATGCTCTCCAGTACCGCGTGGGCCTCGCGGAGCTCGCTCTCCGCCACGTCGTAGCGTCCCGCGGTCATCTCGATATAGACGGCTGCCACCGTGCGTGACACGGCTTGGCTCTGGGTCAGACCGAGCTCACCCAGCATCCGCAAGCCTTCGTTCGCGATCGCCCGGGCCTGGTCGAAGTCGCCCCGCATCGCTACCAGCGCCGACAGCGCGGACCGGACCTTGGCCTCGGTTCTGCGGTTTCCTCCGGCGTCATCAAGGAGACGCTCGCCCTGGGCCACGCCCTCCGACGACGAGGTCGGGCCGAACAGCAGGCGAGCGGCAAGGACCTGCTCCGCTCGCGCCTCGATCACGCTGTTGCCGGCAGCCCGGGCATACGTCAGGGCTTGCTGGGCGGCGTCGGCTTCGCTTGGGTCTCCGGCCTCGCCGGCAAGCGTTGCCCGGAATGACCAGGCAGCTGCCATCCCGTCCGCATCACCGATCCGGTCGAAGACGGCGATCGCATCCTCTGCGGTCCCAGGATCCCCGGCCTCGCCGCCATAGATCGTGGCGTTAGCCCGGCCCACGCGGGCTCGCCATTCCAGCCGCTCTTCGCCCAGTGAGCGGGCGACGCCGATCACGTCGTCGAAAGCGGCGAGGGCGGTCGGGATGTCGCCGAGGAGCATCTTTGACGAGGCGAGCGCGGTAGCGGCTGCTGCCCAGCGGCGGTCTCTGGGGAGCACGGCCATTGCGCGTCCGAACAAGTCCGCGGCCGCCGAAGCGTCTCCGCGCCCAAGCGCCCGGTCGCCACCGCTCGCGAGGAGCTCGCCAGCGCGTCCACCGATCTCGTCGACGCGCTCACCCCGCTCGCCCACCTCCACTCGATAGCAATGGGCCTGCTCGAGGTGGTAGCCCACGATCTCCGAGTACTCCGCCACCCGCTCGCCAACCACGCTCAGCAGCCAATCGGCGAAGCGCTCGTGAAGGTCGGCCCGCTCGGCCTTGGGCAGAGCGTTGTAAGCGGCGTCCCGAATCAGCAGGTGCCGGAATTTGAAAGCATCGCCGGCGGCGAGGTTGGAGCGGTCCGGTCGCACGAGCTCCTTGCGGACGAGCGCCAGGAGGCCCCCCGCCACCTCGGTCCGGAGTGATTCCGGCGCCAGCGCCGTCACCGCAGCCTGCTCGAAGATCCGACCGATCACCGAGCCTCGCTCGGCGATGGCCCGCTCCGTCGGTGTCAGCTGGTCGAGCCGCGCGGCGAGCAGAGCCTGGACCGTCGGCGGCACGGTCACGCGTTCGACCGGGCCACTGGCCTGCCACTGGCCGTCGACCTCCACGAGGTGGCCCTCGTCAACGAGCATGCCCAGCATCTCTTCGAGGTACAGCGGGTTGCCCTCGGCTGCGGCCAGGATCCGGGCTCGGAAGGCGCCCGGCAGCGACCGTCCACCGGGCAGGGCGGCGATGAGCCGCTCCGTCGCTTCGCTCGCCAGCGGCTCCAGAAGGACGGTCGTGGCGTTCAGCTTCCCGCCACCCCAGCCCGGCCGGCGGTCCAGCAGCTCCGGCCGAGCTGGACACAGCAGCAGGATGGGCGCGTCGCGAGCCAGATCCGCCACGTGCTCGAGCAGGTCGAGGAGCGCAGGCTCGGCCCAGTGAATGTCCTCGATGACGACAACGACCGGGCGGTCGCATGACAGCTGCTCGAGGAGCTTTCTGGTGGCCCAGAAGATCTCTTCCTGGGGCGCGGCTTCGGTCGAGAGGCCGATGGCGCTGGCGATCCGGCCGGCGAAGACGCCTGCGTCAGGGGCTCCGCCCAGCAGCCGGGCCAGCTTCCCAAGCGCGGCGTCGACTGTCTCGCCCTCGTTGATGCCGGCGGCCTGGTGGACGATCTCGCGCACAGGCCAATACGTGATGCCCTCCCCGTAGGGCAGGCAGCGGCCCTTGAGCACGGTTGCCTCGCCGCCCACGGAGGTCAGGAACTCCGCCACGAGCCGGCTCTTGCCAACTCCCGCGGTACCGAGCAGCGTGAACAGCTGACACGATCGATCCGCCTCGGCCTGCCGGTGGGCCTGCGCGAGGCGGTCCAGCTCGCGCTCGCGCCCGACCAGTGGCGTATCGAGCCGGCGAGCGCGTCCAGCGGCGCCGCGCGCAACCGAGATCAGGCGATGGGCCGCGAGCGGCGCGCCGCCCCTGGCCGAGACCGGCGCGGCCGCCTCCACGGCGACGGCATCCCGCACGAGTGCGTACGTGGGCACGCCGAGCAGGACGCTGCCCGCTGAGGCCACCTCGGCGAGCCGCCGGGCACGGCCGGTGATCTCACCGCTGACCAGGCTCTCATCGGCAGACGGGTCGCCGGTCATCACCTCGCCTGTGTCAACCCCCAGCCTGAAGGCGATACCGAGCTGCCAAGCCAGGCTCAGCTCGGCGTCCAGCGATGCGAGCGTCTCGCGGATCTCCGCCGCGGCGCGAACCGCCCGAAGCGCATCATCTTCGTGCAGCACCGGCACGCCGAAAACCGCCATGACGCTCTCCCCGCCGGGATTGTCGATCACCCCGCCGTGCCGCTCCACGATCTCGCGGACGGAATCGGAGGCGCGGCGCAGCAGGGCTCGGAGGGCCTCGGGGTCCAGCTCACCGCCGGCGTTCGTGGTGGCACTCACCTCCGAGACCAGCACGGTCACCGTCCGGCGCGTCGCGCGGGACAGGCCCTTCCGGGCGAGGATGGGGGCGCCCGCGGCGCGCAAGGTCGGCCCGGCGTGGACAAGCGCCAGCGCTCGCGCGGCCACGGCGTGGGCGTGCCTCTCCATGCCGCCCGAATATGCGTCGAAATGCTGGACCAGCTGGAGGAGATAGTCCAGCGAGCCGACCGTCTGGAGATTCTCGAGGCGGACGGGGAGGAGGGGCAGCTTGCGTCGCACCGCCATTGCCACCTCGCGCGCGACGTGGTCGGAGTCGTTGGCGGCCTGGGAGATCAGGACGACCAGCAGGCGGGCGCGCTCGATCGCGTCGCCGATCTGCTCGGCCCACGGCCGCGCGCTCGTGACGTCATCGGGGGCCATCCACGTTGTCAGACCGGCTTCCTGGAGGGCGGCACGGAGCTGCCGGGCAGCGACGGCGTCCAGGCTGCTGTGGCTCAAGAAGACGTCGACGGTCACTGGGCCGGCACTCTAGCGGGTGGCCCGCGGCCTCACCATGCCGCCGGCTCGGGGATGGTCCGGTTGCGCATTCAACGTTCGCGCCCGTAGACTGCGTGGACCGTGCGTATGTCGAACCTACCGGATCGCCGCCCTGTCGCCGTCGTCGTGACGACGGACGGCCGCCGCGTGCACGTGCCGGTCGAGGCCAACGAGGTACCCCTCCTCTCCCTTCTTCGCTCGATCCTGGTTGGCATTGAGAGCCTTCTTGGCCTCATCGCCGGCGGGCGGGATGGCGGGACGCGGAGGAACGGTCGCAGCTAGCGACACGAACCACCGAGGAACCACCGGACCCCCGCCGAGAGGCGGGGGTTCTGAGTTTTCAGGGACCAACAGCACGAACAAGATCGGGAGGCACCGCGTGACCGAACCGGAGGGCGAACGAACGTGACGCTGACGAAGGGCGACCGCGCCCGTCGCTCCCACGTCCCGGCAGCGGGGACGGAGCACGCGGCCGCGGTGGAGCGGGCCCAGCGCGAGATGCTCCACGAGGGCTCGTCCTCGAACGCGGTTCGCACCACCGAGCGCGGGCCGCGTCCTCGGATCGGCGCGGACGTGGTGTGCGAGGCGGTCCTGCGCCAGGGCGTCGACGTGATCTTCAGCTACCCCGGCGGCGTGATCCTGCCGCTCTACGACATCCTCGGCGACTACCCCCAGCTTCGTCACGTCCTCGTTCGCCACGAGCAGGGCGGGGCCCATGCCGCTGACGGCTACGCCCGGGTCACGGGCAACGTCGGCGTCGCCTTCGGGACGTCCGGACCCGGTGCGACCAACCTCGTGACCGGGATCGGGACGGCGATGCTCGACTCGATCCCGATGGTCGCGATCACCGGCAACGTGCCCTCCGCCCTCATCGGCAAGGACGCGTTCCAGGAGATCGACATCAACGGCATCACCCTGCCGATGACGAAGCACAACTACCTCGTCCGCGACGCCGACGAGCTCCCGCGGGTGATCGCCGAGGCGTTCCACATCACCCGCAGCGGCCGCCCGGGGCCGGTCCATGTCGACATCACGAAGGACGCCCTCCAGCAGGAGACCCTGGCCGAGCATCCCTCCGACGAGGACGTCATCGCCGGCCTCCCCGGCTTCCGCCCCACGATGGAGGGCAACTACAAGCAGCTCAAGCTCGCGGCGGCGGAGATCGCCGCGGCCGAGCGGCCCGTGATCCTGGCCGGCCACGGGATCCTCCATGCCCACGCAGAAGCGGAGCTCGTGGCGTTCGCGGAGAAGCTCAACGCGCCGGTCGCGTGGACGCTCCTCGGCATCGGCGCGATCGACGAGCGGCATCCGCTCGCCTACGGCTTCATGGGCATGCACGGCTGGAAGCACGTCAACCGCGCGATCCAGTCGGCGGACCTCCTCGTCGCCCTCGGGATGCGGTTTGACGACCGCGTGACGGGCAACGTCCGGACCTACGCGCCGTACGCCCGGATCGTCCACGTCGACATCGACCCGGCGGAGATCGGCAAGAACGTCGCCGTCGAGGTCCCGGTGGTCGGCGACGCGAAGCGCGTGCTGACGACGCTCACGCCGATGGTCGAGGCGGTCCCGGCCGAGCGCCGGGCGCCGTACCTCGAGCAGCTGGCCGAGTGGCGGCGCGAGTCGGAGGGTGCCTCCTGGCACGGCTCCGGCGCGTGGCGCGACGGCCTCCTTTCGGCGGACTACGTCGTCCAGCGGATCGGCGAGCTGACCGATCACGAGGGCGTGTACGTCGGCGACGTCGGCCAGAACCAGATGTGGCTCGCCCGCTACGCCGGCTTCCGCCACCCGAACACCCACCTTTCCTCGGGCGGGCTCGGGACGATGGGCTACGCCGTTCCCGCCGCGATGGGCGCCGCGCTCGGCGCGCCGAACCGGGAGGTCTGGGCCGTCGTCGGCGACGGCGGCTTCCAGATGACCAGCCAGGAGCTGATGACCCTCGTCCAGGACGAGATCCCGGTGAAGATCGCGCTGTTCGACAACAAGAAGCTCGGGATGATCCGGCAGTGGCAGGAGATCATCTACGCGGGCAACTTCCACTCCGCCCAGCTCATGGGCCCCGACTACCTGAAGCTCGCGGAGGCCTACGGCATTCCGTCGAGGAAGGCCTCCACCCCGGACGAGGTCGACGAGGCCATCCGCTTCGCCCAGGAGACGAAGGGGCCTGCGCTGATCTGGTTCGAGATCGCGGGTGAGCAGAACATCTTCCCGATGATGCCGGCGGGCAAAGGCCTGTCCGACCTCATCGAGGAGTGGGGGATCGCCGAGTGAGCACGACGACCCCGCCGGCCCCCACCGCGGCGCCGACCGTTCCTTCCGCGGGACCCGCTCCGGCGCACACCGCGCCGCCCGCTCGCGCGCTGCCGGGTGGCGGGCAGCAGGTCCTCCATCGGCTGATCGCGATCGTCGCGGATAAGCCCGGTGTCCTGAATCGGGTGGCGAGCCTGATGCGCGCGCGAAACTTCAACATCGATTCGCTGGCGGTCAGCCGGACCGACCGACCAGGCCTGTCCCGGATGACGATCAGCCTCCACGGCGACGACATCGCGGTCGAGCAGGCCGCGAAGCAGCTGTACCGCTTGATCGACGTCGTGAAGGTCCAGGACGTCACCGCCGAGCCGACGGTCGAGCACGAGCTCGCGCTCCTCAAGCTGCGCGTCACCGAGGGCAACCGCGGAGAGGTGCTCAAGCTCATCGAG
The DNA here is from genome assembly GCA_035525825.1 of Candidatus Limnocylindria bacterium. Classification (GTDB taxonomy): domain Bacteria; phylum Chloroflexota; class Limnocylindria; order Limnocylindrales; family CSP1-4; genus UBA5189. The sequence continues at coordinate 1,794 of DATLDP010000075.1, read as the reverse complement.
CTGGCTCGCGGGCGCGTCCTGGACGTGTCGGCGGAGTCGCTCGTCGCGGAGATCACCGGGACGGAGGCCGAGGTTGACAACTTCGTCGCCTGCGTCCGCGGGTTCGGGATCAAGGAGCTGGTTCGAACGGGAGCCGTGGTCATGTCGCGCGGCGCCGGGTCCATCGAGGAGGCAGTGAAGAAGTGATCCTCGGGCGGATGGCGTCGCGGAGCTCCGCCATCCTCGGGCGGATGGCGTCGCGGGGCTCCGCCTCCGACCTCGGAGAGCCGAATCCGATTCTCACCAGCTGTTTGCCGGGTCAAGATCACGAAGGGATGGCGCAGTGACCGCACGCATGTACTACGACTCGGATGTCGATTCATCCGCCCTGGAGGGGCAAACCGTCGCCGTCATCGGCTATGGCTCGCAGGGCCACGCCCATGCCCAGAACCTGCGGGATTCCGGGATCGACGTGGTCGTCGGCCTGGCCGAGGGCTCCAAGAGCCGGGCCCTCGCCTCGGAGGCCGGGTTCCGCGTCGCCAGCGTGGCCGAGGCCGTGGCCCAGGCCGAGGTCGTGATGATCCTCGTCCCCGACACGGCCCAGAAGGCGGTCTACGACAGCGAGATCGAGCCGTATCTGAAGCCCGGCACGCTCCTGATGTTCGCCCACGGCTTCAACATCCGGTTCGAGCGGATCAAGCCCGGCGCGGGCGTCGACGTCGGGATGGTCGCGCCGAAGGGTCCCGGCCACCTCCTCCGCAGCGTCTACCAGGCCGGCGGCGGCGTGCCGGCCCTGTTCGCCGTGGAGCAGGACCCGAGCGGCACTGCCCGAGCGCGGACGCTCGCCTATGCCCGGGCCATCGGCGCGACGCGCGCCGGCGTCCTCGAGACGACGTTCAAGGAGGAGACCGAGACCGACCTCTTCGGCGAGCAGGCGCTCCTGTGCGGCGGCGTCTCGGCCCTCATCAAGGCGGCGTTCGAGACGCTGGTCGAGGCGGGCTACCAGCCCGAGCTGGCGTACTTCGAGACGATGCACGAGCTCAAGCTCATCGTCGACCTGATGTACCGCGGCGGCCTGAACTTCATGCGCTTCAGCGTCAGCGACACCGCGGAGTACGGGGACTATGTCTCCGGGCCACGCGTTGCCGAGGGCGTGAAGGCGACGATGAAGGACGTCCTCTCGGACATCCAGAGCGGCGCCTTCGCCAATCGCTGGATCGCCGTCCAGGAGGCCGGTGGCGGCGAGTTCCAGGAGCTGCGCCGGCGCGACCAGGACCACCAGATCGAGCAGGTCGGCGCGGACCTCCGGGCCCAGATGCAGTTCCTCAACCCGGTCGTCGTCCGCGCCGGCGAGGCCCAGGCCTCGGCGACGTCCGCGGCGACCCCCACGTCGACCTCGAGGGCGGCGGGCTGATGGCGTCCGCTGCTCGCGCGCTTCCCCGCCCAGCGGGCCCGCTCGCCCCCACCGACCGGGTGCGTGTCTTCGACACGACCCTTCGGGACGGCGAGCAGGCCCCGGGCGCGGGCCTCACCGCAGCGGAGAAGCTCGAGGTTGCGCGGCAGCTCGTCCGGCTCCGGGTCGATGTGATCGAGGCCGGCTTCCCGGCCGCCTCCAACGGCGACTTCGAGGCGGTCCGCCGGATTGCGCAGGAGACGAAGGGCGGGATCGCCGTTGCCGCGCTCGCGCGCTGCCGCGACGGCGACCCCCAGCGGGCGATCGAGGCGATCAAGGTCGCTGAGCGCCCGCACCTCCACGTCTTCATCGCGACGAGCGACATCCACCTCAAGCACAAGCTCCGGATCGATCGCGAGACG
>DATLDP010000067.1:0-11828 GCA_035525825.1 Candidatus Limnocylindria bacterium | reverse complement strand
GCGCTCACCCACAGCGCGATCGTCCTGCTGCCCGTGGCGCTGCTGCTCCGCCAGCCCGGCGCCAACGGCACCGCCCCGCTGATCCTCCTTGGCGCGATTGCCGTCTCGCTGGTGGAGCTCCTGTCCGACTACGCATTCCTCGTGTCGCCCGACTTCAGTGCCAACCTGGAGCTCTGGACCCTCCTCCGGCTGGTGATGGCGGTCGCGAGGACCGCCGGCTACCTCGCCATCGGCGTTGGGCTCCTGCGGCTCGGCCACGCGGAGGAGGCGCCTCCCTCGCCGTTCATCGCCGGGCTCGGGAACCTGGTCGCGGCGTGCATCGCGGCGCCGTTCGCGGTCGGGCTCGTCACGCAGGGGCTGCGTCCCAGCGCGAGCCCAATTCCGGCGATCGACATCGCGAACGTGGCCTTTGGCGCCTCGATCGTCGCCCTCGCCTTCCTTGCCCGCGCGATCGTGCGGGGCACTGAGGACATCCGGCGCCCGCGAATTGCCCGGACCCTGGGGACCACCGGCGTGGTGCTCATCGCGGTTGACTCGGTGGGGATGACGGCGCTCGGTCTCGTGGTGCTCTACAACGCCGTCGTCGACCCGAGCTTCACGCTGCCGAATGGCCAGTACGGGCTCGGCTGGTTCGGCCTCGGGCTGGGCTACCTGCTGGTGGTCGTCGGCTTCGGCCTCGGGCTGGCCGACGCTTCGGGCAGAATGCGCAGGCTCGACGGTGAGCCAGTGGACGCCGACGCCCAGGAGGCCCCGCGGATCCAGTGGCCGGCGCCCGGCGGCGACGTCCCGGCATTCCACGAGGAGTCACAGGCTTGAGCGTTGGCAGCCCGTTCCATCCCCGCACGGCGGCGCTCAATCGGAAGCAGCAGTGGCGCGAGTGGTCCGGCTACTGGGCTTCCTCGACCTACGCCGACGCCCACGACATCGAGTACAACGCGATCCGCGAGGCGGCCGCGCTGATCGACGTCTCGCCGCTCTACAAGTACAAGGTCTCGGGTCCCGGCGCGTTCGCCCTGATCGATCGGGTCATCACCCGGGACGCCTCGAAGCTCGACGTGGGCAAGGTGTTCTACACCCCGTGGTGCGACGAGCACGGCAAAGTCATCGATGACGGCACGGTCCATCGCGTCGCCGAGGACGAGTTCTTCTGGACGGCCGCGGACCCCCAGTACCGCTGGCTGACGCTCAACGCGCGCGGCCTTGACGTCCGGATCGAGGACGTCACCGAGTCGATCGCCGCCGTCGCGCTCCAGGGGCCGCTCGCCCGGGCCGTGCTGGAGGAAGCGACCGAAGAGCCGTTCGGCGAGCTCCGCTATTTCGGCCGCCGGTCGTCGAACCTGGTGGCGGCAACCTTCGAGGGCGGGGTCGAGCCGGCGAACCTCCCGATCGAGGTTTCGCGCACCGGCTACACCGGCGACCTCGGCTACGAGATCTGGGTGGCCGCGGAGCGCGCGGGCGATGCCTGGGATGCCCTGATGGCGGCGGGTCGCGGGTACGGCATCCGGCCGGCGGGCATGCTCGCCCTCGACGTGGTGCGGCTGGAGGCCGGGCTCGTGCTCCTCGAGGTGGATTACACGTCCGCGCGACACGCACTGAACCCCGAGCAGAACTACTCGCCGTACGAGCTGGGGATGGGGCGGCTCGTCGATTTCGGCGGCGGCGATTTCGTCGGGCGCCTGGCACTCCAGCGGGAGCAGGCACGTGGCGGTCCGGCCCGGCGACTCGTCGGCGTGCAACTCGACTGGCACCAGATCGAGGCGGCCTTCTCGCGGCAGGGCCTGGCGCCCGCGATCTCGGCCTTGATCGATCGTTCGCCGGTACCCGTCTTCGGACCCCGTGGCGATCGCCAGGTCGGGAAGCTCACGAGCCACGGCTGGAGCCCCATCCTGAAGCAGGCGATCGGCCTCGCCTCCGTGTCACCGCAGTACGAGGCGCTGGGCACGAAGCTCGCCGTCGAGTGGACGGTCGAGGGCCACCGCGGCCGGGTGGACGCAACGGTCGTCCCGATGCCGTTCCTCGACCTGCCCCGCAGGCGAGCCTGACCTCGGCGATTCCATGGGTCTCACCGGAATCGACCATGTCCAGCTGCTGATCCCGCCTGGCGCCGAGGAGGAGGCGCGCGCCTTCTACGCCGGCGTGCTCGGCCTGACCGAGGTCCCGAAGCCCGCGCCGCTCGCTCCCGCCGGCGGATGCTGGTTCGTCGGACCCGGCTTCTCGCTCCACTTCAGCCCGGATCCCGCGTTCGTCCCGGCGCGGCGAGCCCACGTCGCGCTCCTCACCGACGATCTGGCCGGCCTTCGAACCCGGCTCGACAAGGCCGGAACGCCCACGGTCGATGACGACGATCGCCCGATCGGCGTCCGCCGGTTCTATGCCTTCGACCCGTTCGGCAACCGCCTGGAGCTGCTGGATGCTCGGGAGGCCGGCTTCAGCTCGCGCCCCGCGGGCGGAGGACCGTCGGCGGATCGTTGAGGGTCCGCGCGTTCCGCATACTGTCGCCCGACATGCGCCGTCCACGCCACGCCCGACCCGCGCGCCCCGCTTCGATCGCGTCGCTGGTCGTGGTCGCGGCCATCGTGCTCGCCGTTCCGGCGCTCGTCCTCGCGGCGACCACGCAGCAGCTCGTGACCCGCGCGACGGGGACCTGGGCCATGACCTGCGTCGCCTCTGCCGGCAACCAGACGTGCGACCGAGCGGCGACTACTCGCTTGCCGTTCGCCCTTCACGCGGTGATCTCGCCCGCTTCGGGCGAGGAGACCAACCTGATCACCCAGGCGCTGCGAGGCGGCGCCACCCCCACGGGCGGGCTCTCACCGGGGGCGTTCGTGGCGGCGCTCGGGGTCTTCGCGGTCTTCGGCGCGCTCTCGATCGGAACGTGGCTGTTCTTCCGGTTCCGCCCGAAGACCGAGGCAGCCTGACCGGAGTTCCATGACCCGCGTCCTCCGCGTGCCCTGGCTGCTGTTCGCGTTCCTCGTCGAGCGTCTGCGGCGCCTGCCCGGCGCCCGGTTCATCGCCCGAGTCCTCCCCGCCGCGGCGCGGCTGATGGTCGTCGCCGCGATCGTCCTGCTGCTGCTCTGGATGGCCGAGGCGTCGCCACAGCGAATGAGCCTCGCGGAGCTGCGTGCCGGGCAGCTGAGCCGACTCCAGACCTGGATCATCGTCTCGGGCCAGCTCTCCGAGGAGCCCGGGACGACCTCCGAGTCGCATCGCTACCGGCTCACCGACCCCGCCACGCCGAACACCCAGCTGAATGTCCGGAGCGACCAGCCGCTGCCGCTCGGGCCGGCCACGGTCAGCGGCCGGATCCTCGGCGGCCGCGACGGGGTTCCGGAGGGCTACACGTGGGCCGCGCAGCTCGATGCGGATCCCGTGCTGGCTTCGGAGCTGCCACCCCCGGGGGCAGCGTTTGCACTCCTCGGGCTTGCGGTGGTGATCTTCCTCGCCCGCCGCAGCGCCTACCCGATGTTCCTCAACGAGCGCCCCGCGGACGTCCCGGCGGCCCGGTCCGGGATGCGGGTCACGACGTATTTCGATCCGGTGGACGCGGCGGCAAGAGGGCTCCCGCGAGATTCGGTGGCGACCCTGGGTTTCGACCGGCCGGAGGGCGCCGCGCTCGGCGATCTCCGGCTCTCCAACGGGCGCTCGCTGCCGGTTCGCCTCAACTCCATCTACACGACGATCGACGTGGGCCGCCTGCAATCGCTCGGGCGTTCCGAGCCCGTGCTCCGCGTCCGCGTCGCGGATGACGACGTCGCCCTCGCCTTCGCCACTCGGCGCGACCGCGACGCCGCCTACGCGGCCCTCGCGCTGGCGGTCCGCTAGCTCGCTGCCCCGCCGGCTACGGCTCCACCCGGATCTTCCAGAAGCTGTCCTTCTTTACGATCTGGCTGCCGCGGAAGGTCCAGAGATCGCATCCGCGAACCTCGATCCGCTGGCCCTCGACCGTGGTCCCCGACAGCGTCCACTCGGAGGCGCCGCGATCGCCATCGACGAAGTGGCTCGCGTCGCCATACCGGACGTCCGGGATCCCGGTGAAGCGCGCGGCGAAGGCCTCGCGAATCGCGTCCGCGCCCATGACGCGCGTGCCCCACGCGTTCGCGCCACGAGGGCTGTCGAACGCCGCATCGGTCGCGATGTGGGCCATGATCCCGTCGAGGTCGTGGTTGTCGAAGGCCGTCGTGACCGCCTCGATCACCGCCAGCCGCTCGTCCCGCTGCCGCTCCGGATCCATCGCGTGCCTCCCTGTCAGCGCTGCAGGTATCGCTCGAGCTTCTCGATCGCCACAGGCAGGTCCGTCCGGCCCAGGCCGATTCGGAAGTGCGAATCGCCGTTCCCAAAGGCGGTCGAGGGGAGCAGCAGCACGCCCGTCGCCTCGACCAGCTCGGCCGCGAACGCCTCCGTGGACGTGCCTGCGGGGCCGCCGGCGACGATTCTCGGGTAGCCGGTGGAGCCGCCACGCGGCCGGACCCACTCGAACGCGTCGCCGTGCTCGGCAAAGAAAGCGTCGAGCACGCCGAGGTTGCCGCGAACGATCTCGCGTGACCGCGCCAGCACCCGCTTCCGCGCTCGCAGCCCGATGAGCGCGAGGATCTCCGATGGCGCGGACGAGCAGATCGTCGTGTAGTCCTTCATCCGGGCGCATCGATCGAGCAGCGCACGATCCCGGCTCGCGAGCCAGCCGATTCGCAAGCCCGCCATGGCGAACGACTTCGACATCACGCCGATCGAGACGAATGTCGGATCGAGGTCCGCGCCCGCCGCGAGCGTGGCCGCGCCGTCGTGCTCGAGGAAGCGGTAGACCTCGTCGGCCACGAGGCGAATCCCGCGGGAGCTGCACTCGGCGCCGAGCCGCCGCCACTCGGCCACGGTCGGCAGCATGCCGGTTGGGTTGTGCGGCGCGTTCACGACGACCACGCGGGTCTCGGGCCGGAGTGCCCCGACCAGCCGGTCGACGTCGATCGCCCAGCCGTCCTCCTCGCGCAGCTCGTGGAGGCTGACCTCGGCGCCCGCCGCGCGTGCCACCTCGTACAGGCTCTGGTAGCCGGGCCAGGTCACGACGACGTGGTCACCCGACTCGAGCGAGGTCGAGAAGAGGCAGAAGATGGCCTCCTCGGCGCCGGCGAACACGAGGACGTCATCGGCCTCGATCTCCTCGTACAGCTCCGCGATCTCGCGCTTCAGCAACGGGTGCCCGGTCGATTCCGTGTAGCCCAACCTCAGGCCGGACCACATCGCCCCCGTCTCGTCATCCGCGAGATCGAGGAGGTCCGCCATCGACCAGCCCTCGACGTCGCTCGCACACAGGACGTGCTCGACCGCGAACTCCCATTTCGCGAAGTACCGCTCGAGCGCGAAGTCGGCGATGCGCATCTGCCGATGATGGGGCTTCCAGCGCGCGGCAGTCCGGCCAGCGTGGCCCCCGTCGCGCCCGGCCCATTGGCGGAGTGGCGAGGCGGTCAGTCATTGCCCTCCAGCGAGATTCAGCGTTGGTTCCAACGAAGCGGAGCTTGTTTCTCGGCGCGAGGAACGCGGCGCGAGGAACGCGGCGTGAGGAACGTGGCGTGAGGAACGTGGCGTGAGGAACGTGGCGCCGCGGCGATGCAACCGCGTTCGTTCCAGCCAGGCGGAACTTGTTTCCCGGGCGGAGGAACGGAGGTCCGGGGAACGGTGGTTCCGCTTCGGTGGAACCATCGCCACATTCGGCCCGAGGGCAGAAGGCACCCCGCGCCCGAGCACGGATACGCTTGATTCAACCGCCCCGGCCCCGCCCCGGCCCCGCCCCGCCCGTCACCGGTGACCCATGCCCGCCATCGAGCTCGACCCCGCCATCGCCATGATCGGCTCCCCGACCGCCCTCGGCGGCCACTTCCTCGGTATGGACAAGGGCCCCACCGCCCTGCGGAGTGTCGGCCTCCTCGATCGCATTCGCGGGCGCAAGGCCCTCGCGCACGTGTCCATCAGCGACAACGGCGATGCCCCGATCAAGGCCGGCTGGGCCGCGGACGACGATTTATTCATGAAGAACCGCCAGCGGATCATCGAGTACATGCCCCACCTCGTCGTCCACGCGCATCGGGCGCTCGGCGGCGCGCAGGCGACCAGGGAAGCGCCGAACGGTCCCGCCCCGCGGCTCCTCGTGATCGGCGGCGACTGCACCTCCCACGCCGGCGCGATGGCCGGGCTCAAGCGCCGCTACCCGGACTCGCGCCTCGCGATCGCGTGGTTCGACGCCCACGGCGACTTCAACATCCCCACCACGACGCCCTCGGGCAACGTCTGGGGCATGCCGTTCGCGATGCTCTGCGGCCGCGGCGACCCGGGCCTCGTCGCGTCCGTCTCCGGTCCCACGGTGAAGGAGGAGGACGCGGCGCTCCTCGGCGCCCAGGTCCTCGACGAGCAGGAATCGAGGATGCTCGCCGCCTCATCGGTCGCGACGTTCGGCGCAGGGATGCTGGCCGGGCCCGCGGGCCTCGCCGCGCTGGAGACATGGGCGCGCGTCGTCGGCGATCGAACGGACGGGATGTACATCGCCTTCGACCTCGACGCCCTCGATGAGTCCGAGGGCATCTCCGTCGCGATGCCCGAGCCGAAGGGCCTCTCGCTCTGGACCGCCACGGTGGCGCTGCGCCTCCTCGCCGCAACGAACCGGATCGTGGGCTTCGGTCCGACGGCGACCATGCCGCGCTCCGGCATGGACATGAACCGCCACGCCGACATCGTGGCGCAGCTCACCGAGTCCGCCCTCGGCGGCGGCGCCTAGCTCGACGCGAGCCGCACCAGGGCGGGATCAACGCCGAACACCTCGCGGATCCGATCGCCGGTCAGCGCCTCGGATGGCGTCCCGTCGGCCACGATGCGTCCGCGGTCGAGGACGACGATCCGGCGGAAGAAGTGCGCCGCAAGCCCAAGGTCGTGGAGGACCGCCACGATCGTGGTGCCCTCGCGCTGATTGAGGTCGCCGAGCAGCTCCATGACCTCGACCGGGTGGCGCAGGTCGAGGTGGACCGTGGGCTCGTCGAGGGCGAGGATGGGCGCGTCCTGGGCGACGGCCATCGCGAGCAGCACCAGTTGGCGCTCCCCCAGGGAGAGCTCGCGCGCGTCGCGGCCGAGGAGGTGACCGACGCCGACGCGATCGATGGCCGCGGCGATCGCTGCTCGATCGACCGGGCGGAGCCCGCGGATCGGGTGCTCGTGAGGAAGCCGGCCGAGCGCGACGACCTCCTCGACCGTCGTGGCGAACGGGAGCGACGGCAGCTGGGGCACGACGGCGAGGCGTCGGGCGATTACCAGCCGATCGAGCTCGGCGAGCGGTGAGCCGCCGAGCTCGACCCGGCCGGCGGCGGGATCGACGAGGCCGGCGATGGCTCGGAGGAGCGTCGACTTGCCCGCGCCGTTCGGGCCGACGAGGGCGACGAGCTCCCCTTGCTCGATCGAGACGTCGACGTCGCTGATCGCGGGCCGGCCGCGGTAGGCAACCGTCAGGCGCTCGGTCCGGAGTGCGGTCATCGCTCGGGACTCCCGCTCACAGCTCGTAGCCCGCACGGGAGCGCCGCAGCAGCGCCAGGAAGAATGGCGCCCCGATCACCGCGGTGACCACGCCGACCGGAATCTCGCCCACGAGCCGCGCCGCGAGATCCGCCGCGGTCATGAGGATTGCCCCCAACACGGCCGCGAGCGGCAGGACCACGCGGGCATTCGGGCCCACGGCGAGCCGGACGACATGGGGGGCGACGAGCCCGACGAAACCGATCAGCCCCGAGACCGCGACGGACGCAGCCGTGGCGAGGGACGCGAGCCCGAGGAGGATCGCCCGCTCCCGCCGGACGTTGACGCCGAGATGCGCGGCGGCTTCTTCGCCGAGGAGGAACCCATTCAGTGCGCGAGCTCGCATCGCGATCAGCACGGACGCACCGACGATCAGCGGCAGGGCCGTGGCGAATCGCACCCACGAGGCGGACTCGAACCCGCCGAGCAGGTAGGCGAAGATCTGCCGCAGCCCGGCGCCAGAGACGTACATGGCCATCGACAGTCCCGCGGCGAGCAGCGACCCCACGGCATAGCCGGTGAGGAGGAGGCTCGTCATCTGCCCGTGCCCGCCCACACGGGAGAGCCGGTAGACGAGCCAGACGGCGACCAGCGCGCCGCCGAAGGCCAGCCCGTGCAACAGCCCGAACTCGAGGATCACGGCCCGCACCGGCAGGACCACGGCGATCGCCGCCCCCAGCGCCGCGCCGGACGCCGTCCCGAGCACGTACGGGTCCGCGAGCGAGTTCCGGAGCACACCCTGGAACGTCGTGCCCGCGACCGCGAGGCCCATCCCCACCGTCATGGCGGTGAGGACCCGCGGCAGCCGGAGGTCGAACACGATCGTCTCCTCGGCCTGGCTGTACGGAATCCCGACGTCCAGGCCGAAGAGGCGATGGGCGAGGATGGCGATGGTGTCGCCGGGCGGCACGTCGACCGACCCGGCGGCGACGCCGGCGACGAGCGCCACGAGCAGCGCCACGATCCCGATCGCGGCGAGCGCGATCGGGCGCCGGGCGATCGAGGATCGCGACCGTGGATGGAGTGCCGCGGCCACGCTCACGAGGCGAGGGACGCGTGGCGGATCACGACGGTGTGGCCGTCGGCAACGATGGGGCGAGCTCCGGGTGGATCGCGGCGATCAGGGCGTACAGGCCGTCGGCGATCCGCGGCCCCGGACGAGTGATGACGATGTCGTCGACCGCGACGATTCGATCGTTCTTCACCGCCGTCATGCCGCCCCAGCCTTCGCGAGCCTTGACGGTCTCGGCCGACTGGCCGGATGCGGTGTCGCCGAGCAGGATCACCTCCGGGTCGGCGTCGATGAGGTCCTCGAGCGAGATGGAGTAGGCGACATCGCCCGAGATCGGCTCGGCGCCGGCGAGCCTGAACATCTCGCCGTAGATCGAGTCGGCCGGCGGGGTGAAGATGCCGTTGTACACGTCGATCTCATAGAAGAGGCGCGGCTTGTCGGTCGCCGTGGCAGCGATCGCGGCGAGCGCATCGACGCGCCGTCGGATGCCGCCGGCAAGCGCGGCGGCCTCCTCGGCAGCACCGACGGCCTTGCCGATCACCTCGATGCTCGTGACGCCCTGCTCGACCGTCGTCGGGTAGCTCACGATCACCGGGATGTTGGCCCGGCGGAGCTGCTCCACGGCGTCGCCCTGGGTGAGCCCGGTGCCCCCGCTGATCACGAGGTCGGCACCGGCATCGACGATCTTCTCGACGTCGACCCCGTTGAACGTCGCCATCTCCGCAACCGTGTTCGCTTCCGGCGGGAACTTCGCGGGGTCCTGGACCTTGCCCACGACGCGGTCGCGAACGCCGAGGGCGAAGAGCGTCTCGGTCGTGGCGGGGGTCAGGGACACGATTTTCTGCGGCTCGGCGGGAATGGTGACTGCGGTGCCCTCGTCGTCGGTGAGGGTCACCGGGAAGGCGGCGGTCGGGGTCGCGGGTGGCACGGTGGGTGGGCTGAGGGTCACCGCGGCGGTCGGCGGCGCGGTCGTCGGGTTAGGGCTGGCGGTGCCCCCGGCGCAGCCGGCGATCAGAAGGACGACGGCGAGCAGGGAAAAAAGGCGCGAGGACGTGCGGATCGAACGGGCAGCCATGGAGGTTCTCCGGCGATGGGGGTGAGCCGGGCGCGCGCGAGGGCGCCACGGGAACGTCGGGGAAGCGGCTGCCTAGCCGGTGGATCGCATGCGGTGCCTACCCTTTCTCTCGAAGGTCGAGCATCGCTGCGGGTCGGCGACCGGACTTCCATCGGGGTCGATCGATGTCGATCGAGGCGATGGTCACCGTAGCGGGACTGTGCCGGATTCACACCGGCTTCGCGGCGCCGCAGCGTGTCGTCGGAAGGACGACGGCCGAAGCCTAGCACCGGATAAGCCGCAGGTGAGCGGCCGGTGATACGCCGGTGATCGCGAGTGCAGCCCGGGGGTGGACCATGGTTTGGCCATCGCCCCCTCCCGCCGGCAACCCGCCGCGGAGGTCGTTGATGTCAAGGCGTCGTTGGTCGATCTGGCTGGGGCCACCGATCGCGGTTGCGATCGTGGCCGTGGCCCTCATCCGGCTGCAGGCCGGGGCGGAGGCGGGCGGCAAGGCGACGCCCGTCGCGGCCGGCGCATGTGCCGAGTCGCCGCTGACGCGGGACGCGGACGGGAAGGTCTCGCGAGGCGGCGCAAAGGGTGCCTGGTGGCGCCTCACCGAGCGTCTCGATGGGAAGGGATTCATGATCGGGCGAGCCCTCGTGCTCGGCCAGGGCGGCGCAGTCCGCGTCGCGCTCCAGCTCAGGAGCGAGACGCTCGCAAGCGGACCCGTCGGCGGTGTCGTGGCGCTAACCACGGACGACGGCAGCATCTCGGAGATCCGCCTCGTCTCCATCGCCAAGGCCTGCTCATGGACGGTCCACCAGGCGATGGACCTCGTCCGGGGCGCGTTCGTGGACCCGTCGGACGGCTCCGTGGTCGCCCACCTCCTGGATCGCTCGACTCGCGAGGATCTCGGAACCTGGCGCGTTGCGGCGACCGGCGGCGACCCGACGCTCGTCCTTGCCCCGCTGCCGCCCGCTGCCCTCGGGCGCGTCTTCAGCACGGACTACCGCCTCGATGCGGCCGGCCGTCGCCTCGCCGTGCAGTCGTGCTCCGATCTTGCCTGCATCACCCGGATCGTCGACCTCGCCGACCCTTCGAGGGCTGTGATCACGATCGATGGCCAGCAGGGCCAGATCGTCGGGTTCGCCGGGGGGCGCCTGGTGACCTGGGCCCAGTGCGTGGGCCTGCCGTGCGGCGTCCTGGCCTGGGACTTCGCCGCGCGAACCTCGACGGAGATCGTCGATCGGGCCGAGTCGGCTGCCGTCACCGAGGACGGGGAGTTCCTCCTCGCCGTGAAGGACTCCATCCGCAATCGCACGATCCGCGTCGCCGTCGGTCGCGGCGGCGAGGTTGCCGTCAAGGGCGTCTCCCGCGACGAGCAGGTCCTGTCCGGCGGCGTCACCGGCTTCGCCGGGTACGAGGGCAACGCTGATGAGGTTGCCCTCGCCATCCCCAACGGCACGCCCCATGCCTTCCGCCCATCCGCCGCGGAGGTGCTCCCGTGATCGCAACCAACCTGGTCCGCCGCCTCGTCCTCGCTGCGGCAGTCTCGAGCCTGGCAAGCGCGATGCTCGCCGGGCCGTCGATCGCCCATTCGCCCGACCCGCTCCTCGGGAGCACCGCCTGGGACACGGACCAGATCGTCGGCTACCAGTGGTGGCCCGGCGCGGTTCCCCCGTCGTGGGCCGCCGCGGAGATCGATGCCGGCGCCGAGGATGTCGGCCAGAGCCGGGCCTCGCACGCCGCCTTCTTCAAGCGGGTCTCGAGCGCTGACAGCCGGATCGCCTACGGGGGCAACGTGCCGTGTTCCTCGTACGGGATCGCCTGCATGAACCGCACGGGCGTGCCGGAGAGCTTTGCCGGGATGTGGTTCCGGCCCCATGGCTGGAGCTTCGACTGGGGCACGCTCAAGTGGTGCCAGGCGTTGGTCTCGCCCGTCAACGGCTGCTACGACGTCGAGAACGTCGCGCTCGACGAGTTCGGCCATATCGAGATGCTCGGCCACCACGTGAACTTCGATGACGACAGCGACTTCCTCGACTCGGTCGTCCAGTTCGCAGCCCGGTCCCGCCCGCGGGATGGCTGGAACGAGCACGTCTTCGGGCGCTGCGACGTGGCCAGGCTCCAGCTCGAATACGCCCTCGACAAGGCGACGACCCCGGTCTCGAGCTGCCTCAACCTGGTGGCCGCCGCGACGATCTCAGCCGGGACCAC
>DATLDP010000066.1:0-9362 GCA_035525825.1 Candidatus Limnocylindria bacterium | reverse complement strand
GAGCGCGACCCGTGGCGAGACCGCGCCATCGTGGCCGGCCCTTACGACACCTCTCTTCGGGTCAATCCGCCGCTGCGCTCCGCCCTCGATGCGCGGGCCTGCCTGGATGCCCTCGTCGATGGGACCGCCGACGCTGTCGCCACAGACCACGCGCCCCACACGGAGGTGGACAAGTCGGTCGAGTTCGGAGCGGCGCGGCCGGGGATCGCCGGCATCGAGACGGCGCTCGGGATCCTCCTCGAGCTCGTGGACGCCGGGCTCCTGCCCCTCGAGCGCGCGATCGCGGCGCTCACGACCGGGCCGCGACGAGTCCTCCGAGGTGCGCTCGGCGCCGACCCGGAAGGCGGCGGCCACGGTGCTGTCCACGGGGCCTTCGTCGCGGGCGCCGAGGCGGATCTGGTCGTCTTCGATCGATCCGCGCGCTGGACGGTGGGAGCGGACACGCTGGCGACGAAGGGCTTCGGGCATCCGCTCGCCGGTCGCTCGATCCCGGGCCAGGTGCTGCTGACCGTCGCCGCGGGCCGGCTCGCGTACGACGGGAGCGACGCCGGCTCGAACTGAGGCGCGCCACGGGCCGACCCACCGGGCCGATACGATGTCGGGCATGCCTCCGACCCCTCGCCTGAACACCGACTACGAGCGACGGCCGTACTGGCACTCGACCATGCCGAAGCTTGCCGATCGGAGCGGTCGCGACCTGCCTGATTCTGCTGACGCCGTGGTCATCGGCGGCGGCTATACGGGCCTCGCCGCCGCACGCCAGCTCGCGTCCCAGGGCGCGAAGACCGTCCTGATCGAGGCCAACAACCTCGGCTGGGGCGCCTCGACGCGCAACGGGGGCATCGCCCACCCCGGCTACAAGTGGGGCCCGGCCTCGCTCGTGAAGCGCTACGGCAAGGACCTGGCGAAGGAGCTGTACGCCGATTCCGTCGGCGCCACGGAGCTCCTCGGCCGGACGATCCGCGACGAAGGCATCGACGCGGACCTGCGCTTCAACGGCTACATGGAGCTGGCCTGGTCGCGCGGCGACGCCGATGCGTTCGCCGAGGAAGCGGTCACCCGAACCGAATGGGGAACGCCCGCCAGGGTGGTGCCACGGAGCCGGCTGTCCGAGGAGGTCGGGACCGCGGCGTACCACGGCGGGATGACGATCGACGCCGGCGGGCTGATCCATCCCGGCAAGTGGTTCGCCGGCCTCGTCGGGCTCGCGGAGAAGGCCGGCGCGGACCTGTACGAAGGCGTTCGCGCCACCGGGATCCGGCGGGAGGCCGATGGCCGGTTCGTGGTCGAGACGAAGCGCGGCGCCATCCGCGCCCGGGACGTCCTCGTCGCGACGAACGCCTACACCGACGGCGCCGCGCCCACGCTCCGACGCCGGATCATCCCGATCGGCTCGTACATCATCGCCACGGAACCGCTCCCGGAGGACCTCGCGCGGGAGCTCTCACCCAACGGCCGGGCCTACTTCGACACGCGCAACTTCCTGTCGTACTGGCACGTGTCGGCGGATCGCCGGCTGATCTTCGGCGGGCGGGTGAGCTTCTTCCCGACGACGGTCGATCGAACCGCGCGGCTGTTGTATCGCCGGATGCTCGACGTCCATCCCCAGGTCCGGGGCTATCGGGTCGAGTACTCGTGGGGCGGCAAGATCGGGATGACGTTCGATCGGATGCCCCACATCGGCCGGGCGGGCGGGGTCATGTACGCGATGGGCTGCTGCGGCAGCGGCGTCGTGCTGCTCCACTGGCTGGGCACGCGGGCCGCGGCCTGGATGGGCGGCGCCGAGCCGCCGGCGGTCGCGAAGCTGCGGTTCCCGATCGTGCCGGCGCCCTACGAGGGCCGTCCGTGGTTCCTGCCGGTGGTCGGGGAGTGGTACCGGGCCCGCGATCGGTTCGCGGCCCGCCAGAAGGTGGACTCCACCCCGGGCTGAGCGCTCAGCGCGACCACGCCGGCCGAAGCGGCCGTCAGCCGCGCCAGCTGCCGCAGGAGTAGCAACGCGCGCTGCCGATGACGTTGTTGCTGCCGCAGCTCCTGCAGGTCCACCACTCGCCCGGATCGGCGGGCTCGGCGACGGGCAGTGGGCGGCGGCGAACGTAGAGGTAGCCGATGGCGAGGGCCAGCACGGCCCCGCCGACGGCCGCGGCGACGATCGGCAGGAGGAGGCCGAGGCCGAGGCTGCCGCCCGCGGGAGCATCCGGATCATTCACGTCCGCGCAGACGCCCTCGCCGGTGGGCGGCGCGGTCTGGTCGAAGCAGCTCTCGCCCGGGCGTGGCGCGGCGCTCGCAGCCGCCGGCAGGAGCGCCACGGCGACCAGCGCCAGCAGGCCGAGGGCCAGGAGGCGGGTACGCGGTCCCGCCTCGCGCAGCGCGGGTCGCGAGATCGCCTCCTCCCGAAGGCCGATCAGCTCCGGCTCGGGATGCCAGTCGACGGCCGGCCCGATCGGCCGCGTCTGCGTGTCGGACACCCGAAGATGGTACCGGCCGCGATAATGGCGCCACGTTCCCAGAGGATCCCCACTGGAGGCCTGCGCGTGGCTCCGCTCTCGAACCAGGACGTCATGGATCGGTACCTCGACGCCCACCGGCGCCACGACTATGCCGAGCTCGGTCGTTTTCGCGCGCCCGGCTGGTACCAGGAATGGCCGCAGTCTCGAGAGCGAGTTCGTGGCCACGCGGACGACGAGGCGATCATGCGCAGCTGGCCTGGTGGCGAGCCCACGGCCGGCGAGTCCCGCGTCGTGGGCAGCGAGGACCGCTGGGTCGTGACCCCGGCACTGACCTTCCAGCGGGTCGTCGGCGCGGGCGAGATGTGGTTCATGGATGGCACGGGTCATTACCCGGACGGCTCCACGTGGTTCATCGCGGGGTTGTTCCAGGTCCGTGACGGCCAGGTCCACCGGGAGACGTGGTATTTCGGGCCGGAGCTGCCGGCTCCCGAGTGGCGGGCATCGTTCGTCGAGCCGATGGATCCCCTGGAGCGGTCCGATCAACGCTGAGCAGCCGCCCGTGGAGCCCGGCGACGAGGGCGCCGCGCCCGGCGCGAAGCCCCGCGACGTCGAGTACAAGGGCGCCCCCCTGGACGCCGAGCGCGGGCCCGGCCTCGGCTGCTTCTGGTTCCAGGTCCTCGTGCTCGGGATCGTCGTGGTGCTCACGCCGCTGTCCGCGGCCTGGGAATGGCCCGTGATCGTCTCGATCGTGCTGCTGGCGCTGACGCTCGTCCTGCTGCTCTTCGTGGGCCAGACGATCATCTTCCTGCTGCGCCTCGTCGCCGCGGATCGGCGCGCGGAAGGGCGGCGCCGCCCGACCCGATCCGCCACCAAGACCGTCGGCGAGATCGAGGACGAGGCGGGCGACGTCGATCCGGAGGGCGACAGCGTCGATCCAGACGGCAGCGAGGCCGATCCCGAGGAGCGCGTGCGAGAATAGGCCGCCCCGAAGACCGGGCTGGCCCGTCGCCACTGCTGGAGGACCCGCTCGACCGTGCCCGTGCTCGCGACCTACTTCACCGTCCGCCGCGGCCGCGATCCCTTCTTCAAGTTCTACATGAAGACGCTGTTCCCGCGACAGGTTCGCGAGTACGGTGAGAAGTACGGGATCAAGCTGATCGGCTGGTACAACGTGGCGCACGGCTGGGACTTTGACAACGTGATCCTGTTCGACCTGCCGAGCTACGCGGTCCTCGACGATATGGAGAAGGACGAGTCGATCCAGGCCATCGCCCACCGGGGCGCGGAGTGGATCATGGAGCGCCATCACACGATGTTCCTGCGCGAACGAATGGGCCCCGAGCTCAAAGCGCACCTGTAGAGGAGGCTGGACGTGGAAGTTCGACGAAACGCCCTGCTGGCCGACATGGCGCGCGATGCCGAGATCGAGCGCTCCGACTTCCTGGTTCGCGCCGGGGAGCAGCTCGACCGGTTCATGGGCCAGCATGCCAACCGGATTCGCCAGCTCGGCGGGCTCGTCCTGATCGACGATGATCCGGACTACCTCGCGGTCGCCGCCGACGGCACGTTCCGCAGCCGGAGCCGGATCTTCGACGAGGCGCGCGGGGAGTGGATCTCGGAAACCGAGATCGTCGAGACCGCGGCCGAGCTCGTCGAGATCTACAACCCCGCGGACATCCTCCAGGCCTTCGCCGAGGCCGAGGCGACTGCCGCCGAGGTGGGCGAGGAGGACGAGGACGGGGAGGAAGGCGAGCTGGTGGTCACGGGTGACGCCGCCTACGCCGAGGCTGCGGACCAGTGGGCCGCCGGCCAGCCGGAGGTCCGCGAGGCCACGGACGAATCGAGCGCCGCGCGGGCGCTGTACGAGCTGGCCCTGGACTTCCAGGACCGCAGCCAGCGCACCGAGGCAGGCCTGATCGAGCAGTTCGAGAACGCGGCCACCGGCCTGCTTGGCATGGTCGGGACGCTCGTGCTCGTCGACGACGAGGACGAGCACCTCGCGCTCGGCGTCGGTGGCTTCCGCGGCCGCGTCGTCGCGGAGGGCGAGGGCGACTGGCAGGACATCTCCAGCCCGGACCAGATCGTCCGCTTCTACGACCCGACCGACGTGTTCGGCGACCTCGCCGAGGCGCTCTCCGATGCCTATCCCGCGGTGACCGGCCAGGCCGATGGCGAGGACGAGGCCGAGGACGGCGAAGACGCTGGCGACGAGGCCGCCGCTGACGGGGACGAGGCCGAGGACGCCGACGAAGGCGAGGAGCGTCGCGCCTGACCGTCAGGACCCGAGACCCCAGCCCGACGTCGCGGGCGTCCGCGGCCATGCGCCTCGCGGGCGCCGAGCTCGTCGACAGTCGCGAGATCCTGCCCGGCCAGTGGCTCCAGACGTACCACGCGCCGGACCTGGTCGCCGGCGCGCGTGCCGGCCAGTTCGTCCACGTTCGGACGGGCGACTTCTCCGGCATGGTCCTGCGCCGGCCGTTCTCGTTCAACACGATCGATCCGGCCCGTGGTGAGCTGACGATCCACTTCCGGACCGTCGGGCGAGGGACGGAATGGTTCACCCGCCTGCGGCCCGGCGATCGCGTGGACATGCTGGGGCCGCTGGGGCGCCCGTTCGAGGTGGACCCGAGGACACAGCACGTCCTGCTGGTGGCCGGCGGGCTCGGGATCGCCGGGGTCCGCTCGCTCGCCGACGAGGCGATCCGCGGCGGGCGGCAGGTCACGCTGCTGTTCGGTGGGGCGACCGCTCGCGACGTTTATCCGTCCTCGCTCCTCCCCGACGAGGTCGAGTACGTCGTCGCCACGGACGACGGCTCCGTGGGTCACCACGGCTTCGTCACCGAGCTCGTTGAGCAGTACGAATCCTGGGCGGACCAGGCTTTTGCCTGCGGCCCGCTGCCCATGCTCCGCGCGCTCTCCCGGCTCGCCGCGACCCGCCGCGGGCGGATGGGCGTGGCCTCGCTCGGGCGGAAGCGGGGCGGCGGCAAGCAGCCCGCGGCGGGCTCCGCGGTCGCGCGGCGGAAGGCGTTCCTCCAGGTCTCGATGGAGCAGAACATGGGCTGCGCGGTCGGCGCCTGCCTCGGCTGCGTCGTGATGGACACGAAGGGGACCCCGCAGCGCGTCTGTCGGGAAGGGCCGGTCTTCGCCTCCGAGGAGCTCGACTGGGAGAAGGGCTGGTGACATGGTGAAGCGCCCGTGAAGGCGAAGCGCCGCGTCGTCACGGACCAGCCGGGCATGCCCTCGGGCACGTACAAGCGCCGCCCGACGGTGCGGCGGCTGAAGCCGGCGATCGCCCCGGTCGCCAAGCGGCCGGCAGGATCAGCGGCGACCCCCGTGCGCACCGGGTCGACCTCGCAGGCCACCATCGGCGTGCAGGCCGCCCGCGTCGACGCGGCGTCCCGGAACGGCCACGACCTGTCGTCGACCGTCGATCTCTCTGTCGACCTCGGCCGAGGGCTCGTCCTCGAGAACCCGATCCTCGTCGCGTCCGGGACGTTCGGCTACGGCACCGAGTACAGCGACGTCGTCGAGATCCAGCGCCTCGGCGCCATCTGCTGCAAGGGCACCACGCTCCGGGCGCGGGTGGGCAATCCGACGCCGCGCGTGACCGAGACGCCCGGCGGGATGCTCAACTCGATCGGGCTGCAGAACCCCGGCGTCGACGCGGTGATCGCGAAGTACGCCTCGACGTGGGCGAGCTGGAAGGTCCCGGTCATCGTCAACGTGGCGGGCGAGTCCGTGGCGGACTACGTCGAGGTCACGCGGCGCCTCGAGGGGGTGCCCGGAATCGCCGGGATCGAGCTCAACATCAGCTGCCCCAACGTGGGCAAGGGCGGCATCCAGTTCGCGATCGACGCGGACGCGGCTGCGGCAGTCACCGCGGCCGTGCGGCGCGCGACGGACCTGCCGCTCCTGGTGAAGCTCTCGCCGAACGTCGCAGACGTCCGCCCGATCGCAAGGGCCATCGCTGACGCGGGCGCCGACGCGCTGACGGCGATCAACACGCTGTCGGGGATCGCCGTGGCGCCGGGCCGCGCCCGGCCGCTGCTCGGGAACATCTACGGCGGGCTCTCGGGGCCGGCGGTGAAGCCGGTCGCACTCCGGATCGTGTACGAGGCCAGCCAGGTTGTGAGCATCCCGGTCGTCGCCATCGGGGGCGTGACAGAGCTTGCCGACGTGCTGGACTTCCTCTCGGTGGGCGCCGCCGCGGTGCAGGTCGGCACGGCGATCTTCGCGGACCCGACGCTGCCCGTCCGGCTGGTCGATGAGCTCGCGGGCGAGTGCCGGGCGCGCGGCCTCTCGTCGTACCGGCCGCTGATCGGGACCGCGCTGCCGAAGAAGGCCGCCGCGCCATCGTCGAAGGGAGTCGAGTACCGGCCCTAGGCGGCTGCGCCGCGCCCCGCCGCAGGGGTCCGGCGGGCGTCGTCCACACCCCGGTTGCGAAATCTTGACCGCGGAACGGGCCCGCGGGACGTAGCGTCAGCGGCGCGTCGATCGACCTTCGGGCGATCGGCCCATCTCGATCGACCTCTTGGCGATCGGACAAGAGAGGAGGCAGCGCGATGCTGTCCAACGCACGACGATCCCTGCGCGGATCGCTCGTTCTCTTCATCCTCGTGGCGGGACTCCTCGTCGCGGCGTGCGGCGCGGGGGCAGCGCTCGCCCCGGCCGGCGGGGCGCCTGGCGCCTCGAGCGGGCCGGCGAACCCGATCGACGGCGGGGGTGGCACCGGCGGCGAGGACCTCGACGGCGATGGGCTGCCGGATGACCCGGACATCCCGCAGGGAGCGCCCCTCGAAGGCCCCCTCATCATCAAGAACGGGGCGATCGCGATCCAGGTGACCGGCATCGATGCAGCGCTGAACGGCGCCAACCAACAGATCACGACGCTCGGCGGCTACGCCAGCGGCTCGGATCGATCCGGTGACGGCGAGAACGAGCAGGCCTCGGTGACGTACCGCGTCCCGGCCGCCCGCTGGGAGGAGGCTCTCGCCGGGCTTCGGGGCCTCGGCGAGAAGGTCCTGACCGAGCGCTCGTCGACCACCGACGTCACGACGAAGGTCGTGGACCTCGGCGCGGAGATCAAGAACCTCCAGGCCACGGAGACCGCCCTGCAGGGGATCATGGCTCGCGCCACCGAGATCAAGGACGTGCTCACCGTACAGGCGGAGCTGACCAAGGTCCGCGGCCAGATCGAGACGCTGACGGCGGAGAAGACGAACCTCGAAGGCCAGGCGGCGATGTCCACCCTGACCGTCACGTTCGCGATCAAGCCGAACCCGGTCCTTACCGAGCAGCAGGGCTTCGACCCCGCGACCGAGGTCGACCAGGCCTCCGCGAGCCTCGTGAGCGTGCTCCAGGGCCTCGTGACCGTGGGCATCTGGTTCGCGATCGTCTGGATCCCCATCCTCCTGATGCTCGGCGTCGTTGGCGCCGTCGGGCTGTGGGTTCTCAAGCGGGTCGCCCGGCGACTCGACGCGGGGGCTGCGAGGCCACCGGCGCCAGAGCCCACGGCTCCAACGGGCGGCTGACGGCCACCTGTGAGCACGGATCGTCATCGCGCCCCGACCTACACTCGGGCGCGATGACGACGATCAAGCCGGCCCTGGGGCTCTCGGCGCGCGCGGCGATCGCGGCCCGCACGGAAGCGCTCTTCCGGAGCTCCGGAGCGCTTCGGGACGGCCATTTCCTCCTGAAGAGCGGCCGCCACTCCAGCGCGTATCTCGAGAAGTTCGCGGTCCTGTCCGACCCCGCCGCGACCAGCGAGCTGTGCTCGTTCTGGGCCGGTCAGCACCGGGGGGCGGACGATCGGCCAACGGTGGATCTCGTCGCGGGACCCACGACCGGCGGCGTGATCCTGGCGTTCGAGACCGGGCGACAGCTCGGGAGCCGGGCGATCTTCGCCGAGGAGGTGAAGGGCGGTGACGGGCCGGCCCGGCGCGAGTTCCGCCGCGGCTTCACGATCCAGCCCGGTGAGAAGGTGTTGCTCGTCGACGACATCCTCACCACCGGCGGGTCGCTCCTCGCGATGATCCCCGCTGTCGAGGCCGCGGGTGGCGAGATCGTCCAGTGCGCGGTGCTCGTGGATCGATCCGGCGGGATGAGCGCGCTCGCCTCGCCGACGACGGGCCGTCGCTACGGCCTCAGCGCCCTCTGGGTCCTGGATCTGCCCACCTACGAAGCAGGCTCCGACACGTGCCCAATGTGCGCCGATGGGACGCCGGTGTACGCGCCAGGGAGCACCGGCACGGGAGCATGAGCTCGGGACACCGGCCGCCGTCGCGGCGTATCACGGCCTTCATCAATCGCTCACCCGGCGATCCGGGAGATCGCTCTTGGCCAATTGGCCGCCTGCTCGTCGGGCTCGGTGCCATTGCGATCGTCGTGTTCGCCTTGTTCATGCTCGGGGCGGTGCGAACGTGCGCGTGCACTCCCCGACCAGCGACCGCGCCTCCGCTGCCGCCCTCACCCGTGGTGGGGGTGGTCGTGCAGGTTGATTCGACCGGTCTCGGAGCGGTCTCCGGATTCAGCCTCCGGATGACGGACGGCACGACCATCCACCTGGACATGGGCACGCTCGAGAACGCGACCGAGTTCTCGCCCAGCCACCTCGCCGAGCATCAGGTAACCGGCGTCCCGGTTCGCGCCGCCTACCGCGTTGTCGACGACGTCCCGATCGTCTACCGCCTCGAGGACGCCTCGGACTGAGAAATGCGCGGCGCGCTGACAACATGCTATCTGAACGTAGCATGTTATAGTCCAGCCGAGATGCCAGGGGCGACGCCAGGACGGTGGGCTGGAGCGTCGCTCGCGCTCCTGATGGGTGCGGTGGCGATCATCGCGAGCCGACTCACCCGGTTGGTCGGCCCGCTCGGCGGCGTTCCGGTCTTTGAGCTGCTTGGGGTCGGCTACGCG
>DATLDP010000065.1:0-74810 GCA_035525825.1 Candidatus Limnocylindria bacterium | reverse complement strand
GGCGTCAAGAACACGATCGCCGTTGCGTCCGGCAAGGGCGGCGTGGGCAAGAGCACGGTATCGGTCAACCTGGCCGTCGCCCTCGCGCAGATGGGCGCCAAGGTCGGCCTGCTGGACGCGGACATCACGGGCCCGAACATCCCGATGATGCTCGGCGTCGAGGGCCAGCCCAAGGCGAGCCCGAACAACAAGATCACGCCGCTCGAGCGCCACGGCGTCAAGTGCATCTCGATCCAGTTCTTCGTCCCCGAGGGCCAGCCCATCGTCTGGCGCGGCCCGCTCGTCGGCGGCGCGATCCAGCAGTTCCTGCGTGACGTCGATTGGGGCGAGCTCGACTACCTCGTGATCGACCTGCCGCCCGGCACGTCAGACGCGCAGCTGACGCTTGCCCAGGCGGTCCCGATCAGCGGCACGGTCCTCGTCACGACGCCGCAGGAGGTCGCCCTCGCCGACGTCGGCAAGGCGCTCGCGATGCTCAACCGGATGAGCGTGCCGGTCATCGGGCTGGTCGAGAACATGACCGGCTTCGTCTGCTCGCACTGCGGCGAGGTCACCGAGATCTTCGGGCGCGGCGGGGGCGAGCGGTTCGCGAAGGAGCACGACATCGAGTTCCTCGGCGGCATCCCGCTCGACGTGACGGTCCGCCAGGGCGGCGACGTGGGCGTGCCCGCGGTCGCCCAGCGCGAGCCGGGGCCCGCGGCGCAGGCGATGCAGGGGATCGCGCGAACGATCGCGGCCCGCATGAGCGTCCGCGCCGCCGCCTCCGCCAGCCAGCCGGTGCTGACGATCTCCTAGGCGGCGCTCGACCCCGAGCGGTATTTCGACGAGCGGCCCACGATTCGGACGCAGCCGGGCTCGATCTCGACCGTCATTCCCGTGACCGCCGGCTCGACCGGCGCCCCCGACGCGGCGCACAGGCCACGGATGATCTCGCGCCGCTCCGACCAGTAATGAACCAGCAGGCCCTGGATGACGCCGGATCGGACAACGTGATCGATCGCCTCCGGCGTGTCGAGATGGCCTCGGCGGGCATCATCGGTTGCGCCGTTCTCGAGCGTCGCCTCGAGGATCAGGACCTCCGCGTTGCGCGCGAGGTCGATGACCATATCCGAGGGGCCCATGTCGCCGGCGTAGATCACCCGCTCGCCCCGCGGCCCGACGATCTCCATCGAGTAGGCCGGGACGTAATGACCGACCGAGTGTGGCGTCACGGTCAGCGAGCCGACCTGGAACGTCTGGCCCGACTCGTACTCCGTGATGTCGAACGCCGGATCGAAGAACTTGGGGCGTTCGTTGATCGCCGCGGCGAGGTGGTCGAGCTTCTCGCGCCCGCCCGGCGGGATGAACAGCGGCAGCGGTCGCGGGGCGGGCTCGCCCCACGGGAACTTGTAGCGCATGGGCCCGATATCGATCCAGTGATCGGCGTGGTAGTGCCCGACGAACAGCCCGTCCAGGTTCGTGGCCCCCACGTGGGCCTCGACCTGTGACGCAATGCCGGAGCCGATGTCGAACAGCACGTTGGTGCCGTCCGCCTCGATGAGGATGCCGGACTGGGCGCTGTCGCCGGTGGGCCGCGCGCTTCCGGTGCCGAGGATGGTCAGGCGCATCGATTCTCCAGGCGGGGTGCAGCCGGTACGGTAGCGCGGCGATGCGTCAGCCGTAGCAAATCGGGGACACCTCAGCGCAATCGCGAGAGCAGGATCGCGGCGGCGGCGATCGCCGCGCGGCCACGGCCCAGCTGGCCGCCCAGGAACACGACGCGCGTCTCGCGGTGGGTGGATTCGGGGGTGAGGACCGCCACGGTCACGGACGTGTCGCCGCCGCGCTCGCGCGCCTCCACGGCGAATCCCACCTCGGACCCGGCTTCCTCCCGGGCACGTGCCGCGAGATCTTCCAGCGTGGCCCGTTGGCCGTCGTGCGCCTCCAGCCGGGCGGCGAGGATCTCCCCGAACCCCAGCGTCTCGCCGAGCCCTTCGCCGAGGAGCGCCAGGAGGGCGCCGCGCATCCCCACCTCGACGGCGGCGAGCCGCCAGCCCTTGGCGCGCAGCGCCTCGCCGACCGCTCCGGGCCAGGTGGTGTCGCCCCGGGCCCAGACATGGTCGCCCACCAGTGCGAGGATCTGCGCCTCCGCCCGACCGACGACCTCAGCGGCACTCCCGGCGTGGGAATCGTCCGCGCCCGCCGCCTCTGCCTCGGCGCCGCCTGGGTCTGCCTCGGCGCCTGGCTCGCTCACAGGCCCGTCGTGGGCCCAGATTCGGATGTCGACGGCGTCGGCTCGGGCATAGGTGGCAACCATCGGGCGTCGCCCGGCGAGGAGCCGGTCACCGAGCTTGTCCGCGATCGCCGATTCGCCGATGCCCGTCAGGCGCAGCGTCACCGACGCCAGCGGGCGGCCGAGTCCGCGCTCTTCGAGGCGCGGCACCACCCAGCCATCCCACATCGGGCGCATCTCGCGCGGCGGCCCGGGGAGCGCCACGATGATGCGGCCGGCACGCGCCCCGCCCGGCTTCACGAACCATCCCGGCGCGGTGCCGTTCTCGTTCGGGATGGCCGTCGCCGAGGGGATCAGCCAGGCCTGCTTCAGGTTCGCCTCGGGGAAGACGAGGCTGCGGCGCTCGAACAGCTCCCGCAACCAGACCTCGAGCGCCGGGTCCACCGTCGGGCTCTCGCCAACGAGCCCGGCGATTGCCTCGCGCGTGAGATCGTCGGGGGTCGGTCCGAGCCCGCCCGTCGAGACGACGAGGTCCGCCCGCGCCAGCGCGTCGCCGAACGCCGCCGTGACCGCCGCGAGGTCGTCCGGGAGCGCGGTGATGCGGTTCACCACGACGCCGCGCCGGGTCAGGTCGCGCGCGAGATCACCGGCATTCGTGTCGCGCGTCTCGCCCACGGTGAGCTCGGTGCCGATCGAGAGCAGCTCGGCGGTCCGGATCGCAGCCATCGGCCGGGAGCGTACGGGACGCGAGGCTCCCGCGATGCGATGAGGGCTTCCCGGATCGGGGCTGCGACCTCCCGCTGCTAGCATTGACCTCGATCAACCAACCCCCGGAGGTGCCGTGGACGACGACGGGTCGACGATGCGCGCAGAAGCCCCGACGCCCGCCGATGGGCGGGATGCCGGCGATCCTCCGGGTATCCGCGACCAGGTCGGCTCCACGTTCGGCGCGGGCAAGCGACTGTTGGACGCCCACGTCAACCTCGCGAAGACCGAGATCGGCGAGATCGTCGGCGAGGTCACCAGGATGGTGGGCCTCATCGGTGCCGCCATCGGCGTCGTCATTCTCGCCGGCCTCCTGCTCGGGATCGGCCTGATCCTGTTCCTCGGCGAGTGGCTCTTCGGCTCGATCGGCTGGGGTGTCCTCCTCGGCTTCCTCCTCCTCATCGATGTCGCCATCGTCGCCGTCCTGCTCGCCTTCGACGTGAAGGGGAGCCGGCTGGGTACGTCGCTGATCGTCGCCGCAGTCGTCGGCATCGCGGTCGGCGTCGTGATGGGTCTGGACCTGACGCACCGCGGCTGGACCGCGCTCGGAGACACCGTCTGGGCCGCCGGTGACCCGAACAACCGCGCCGTCATCCTGGCCGCGGGAATCTCGGCCTTCGTCCTCGGCGTGCTCGGGTTCATCAGCGGGATCCGGGCCGGCATCGGCGGAGCCATCGGGCGCCTGATCGCCGGCGCCCTCCTCGGCGCAATCCTCGGCCTGGTCACGGTCGTCAGCATCCCGACCCAGGTCGGCGCTGCGCTCGGCGTCCTCGTCGCGCTCCTCGCCTTCCCGGTCGTCGCCGGCTGGGACCTCTATCGCAAGGGCGTCGACAGCGAGGCCCTCAAGCAGAAGTTCATCCCCAACAACACGATCGACCTCACGAAGGAGACCATCGAGTGGGTGCGCGCACGGACGCCGCTCGTGCCGAAGTCCTAGCCGCGCGCGAGAACCTCGATGAGGAGCTCGTGCGGCTGGAGGCTGCGGGTCGCGCCGCGGTCGACATCCCTGCGCGTCTCCGGCGCGAGCCGGCCAAAGTCCTGGGCGCAGCGGGTGGGGCGGCATTCCTGCTCCTCGGCGGCCCGAAGCGCCTCTTCAAGGGCGCTCGCCGTGCGGTGCTGGGGCCCAAGGCGGACCTGCCCAGGTCGATGCTCCCCAAGGAGGTCGACAAGGAGCTCAAGAAGCTCGGCAACGACGGCGAGCGCGTTCGCGTGACGCTGGAGCGCGAGTTCGCCAACTACCTGGACGAGAAGGCCGATCAGCGCAAGGAGCGCGACCTCGGCGCCACCCTGGCCGTTCTCCTCGGCAGCGTGGCGAAGCCGGTGGTCCAGCGGTTCGGCAAGCAGCTTGCGGAGCAGGCACTCAACTCCGACGGCGCGACGTTCGCCGACGGCCTTCGCCGCGCTCGTGCGCGCACCGGTCGCAACGGCGTGACGCCGCCGCCCGGCGGCAGCGACCACGCGCCGCTCTAGGTTCTCGCGCCCCGCCGCGCCCGCCTCGCCCCTCAATTCGGGGGTGCGCCACAATCGAGCCCCATGGATCGCCCGCCCCTGACCGCCGACTCGTCACGCGCCTTCTCGGCCGCGGCCCTGCTCGGCCGGCCGGGCCTCGAGGCGGTGATCGACGTCGAGGACGTCCGCAAGTCGTACGGGTCGCTCAAGGCGGTCGACGGCGTCAGCTTCAGCGTCGCGAAGGGCGAGATCTTCGGCCTGCTCGGCCCGAACGGGGCTGGCAAGACGACGACGATGGAGATGATCGAGGGCCTCCACCAGCCGGATTCCGGCCAGATCCGCGTGCTGGACATGGACGTCCGCCAGCAATCCGCCGCGATCAAGCACCGGGTGGGCGTCCAGCTCCAGACCGCGGCGCTCTACCCCCAGCTCACCGTCGAGGAGCTGCTCGCGCTGTTCGGCCAGTTCTTCGACAGGCGCCAGCCGGTGGATCGGCTCCTCGTGGACCTGGAGCTGGAAGAGAAGCGCAAGGCCCAGACGAAGACGCTCTCCGGCGGGCAGCGCCAGCGCCTGTCGGTCGCGCTCGCGCTCGTGAACGATCCCGAGGTGGTCTTCCTCGACGAGCCGACCACCGGCCTCGACCCGGCGGCTCGCCAGCGTCTCTGGAATGTCGTCCGGCGGCTCAAGAGCGAGGGCCGCACGATCCTCATGACGACCCACTACATGGAGGAGGCCGAGGCGCTCTGCGATCGGCTCGCGATCATGGATCACGGCAAGGTCCTGGAGAGCGGGACGGTCGAGGAGATCATCGGGCGGCGGTTCCAGGAGCGCGGCGTGCACTTCGGCCGCAAGGGCGCGCCCGAGGAGGACAAGCTCAAGGCGCTCCCGGGCGTTTCGCGCGTCGCCTATGAATCGGACGAGGTCGTGCTCTACACCAAGGACGTGCCCGCGACGATCGGCGGGCTGCTCGAGCTGACCACTCGGGCTCGGACGGAGCCCGCAAACCTGATGATCCGGCGCGCGAGCCTCGAGGACGTCTTCCTCGAGCTGACCGGACGCGCGCTGCGAGACTGAGGGAGCCAGCGACATGCGCGCCCTGTTCGCCCTCAGCTCCGCCAACCTCCGGAGCTTCATTCGCGATCGCGCCGCGCTGTTCTGGACCCTGGCCTTCCCGATCACCTTCGTGATCCTGTTCGGGACGATCTTCTCGGGCGGCGGCGCCGACTACCGGCTCGGCTGGGTGGACCAGGACCAGAGCCAGCAGTCGCAGGCGCTGCGGGCGGCGTTCGCGGAGAACGCCCCGGTCGAGCTGATCGACGGGACCTACGAGGAGGCGAAGGCGAAGATGCTCGACGGCGACGTCGACGGGATCCTGGTGATCCCGCGCGGCCTCGCGGTGGTCATCGACGCCGCGCACGCCGGCCAGACGCCGGATCCCGTCTCGGTCTCGATCATCACGGATCCCTCGCGGTCCAACACGGCGTTGGCGCTCCAGCAGATCGCGACGGGCCTCGTGATGTCGGCGAACCTCGCGCTCTCGGGCGCGCAGCCCCTGCTCACCGTGGCGCCGGAGACCCTCCAGACGGCTCGCCTGAACAGCGTCTCCTTCTTCGTGCCGAGCATCCTGGGCATGGCCCTGATGCAGCTCGGCGTCTTCGCCTCCATCCCGCTGGTCCAGCAGCGCGAGAAGGGCATCCTCAAGCGGCTCAACGCGACGCCGCTGCCGCGCTGGGCCCTGGTCGGCTCGAACGTCGTCGTCCGCCTGATCATCGCCGCGACCCAGACGGCCCTGATCCTCGGGATCGGTGTCGCCGTGCTCGGGGTGGAGATCACGGGGAACTGGCCGCTCATCATCGGATTCGTGGCGCTCGGGGCGTTGACCTTCACCTCGATCGGCTATGTCATCGCCTCGTTCGCGAAGACCGAGGAGGCCGCGAACGGCATGACGAGCATCGTCCAGTTCCCGCTGATGTTCCTCTCAGGCATCTTCTTCCCGCTCGAGGTCATGCCCGAGTGGCTCCGTGGTGTCGCCACGTTCATGCCGCTGACCTACCTTGGCGACGCGCTGCGCCAGACGATGGTCGGGGGGGCGCCATTCCAGCCACTCCCGATCGATGCGCTCGTGCTCGGCGGCTGGCTCGTGGTGACCCTCGCGATCTCCGCCCGCTTCTTCCGCTGGCAGTAGGTCGCTCGCGGGTCGTCGGCGCTCCCGGGGCTATCCTCGCGTCCGGGCGAGTGGCGGAATGGCAGACGCGCCGGCCTTAGGAGCCGGTGCCCCGTGAGGGGCGTGAGGGTTCGACCCCCTCCTTGCCCACCAGCCCGCGGTGCGTGCCGGCACCGGGCGCCGGGAATGCAATGTCGTCCGCTGCGAAAGCGGAGTAGATTGCGCGAGATGAAGCGTCGCCCCCTCGTCCTGATCATCGCGCTCGCCGTGCTCGCGATCGTCGTCGCGGTGCCGGTGCTCGCCGCGAAGCCGTCGTCGCCACCGGGCCAGGCCAAGGACAAGCCCGCGAAGGCGCCGATCACCCTGAACGGGACGATCGAGTCGGCGACCGATGCTGACGGCAAGGCGACCTACACGCTCGCGGACGGCGGGACGACCTACACGCTCGAGGCCGGGCCGACCTGGTTCTTCGGTGACGCCTATCCCCTCAAGCCCTTCGTCGGCAAGTCCGTGAAGGTCGAGGGCGAGATCGCGGAAGGCTCCACTGACGTGGACGTCATCTCGATCGACGGTACGGCGCTGCGCGAGGCCGGTAAGCCGCCCTGGGCGGGTGGCTGGAAGCAGGTTGGGGAGCGCCACCCTGGCTGGTCGCAGGAGAAGGCCGATCGCATGAAGGCCAAGTTCGGCGACTGCTTCCCGCCGGGCCAGTGCAAGGACAAGTCGGGCAAGGACAAGGCTGGCGCTGACGCGGACGCCGACGACGATGAGGCCGTCCCGGACTGACCCGTCGCGCCAGCGGCGCGCCGCGCGCGAGGCGGCCGTCGCGGACCTCGCGGTGCGCCGCCCATGGATCAATCAACCGGCGAGCTGTCACGGCTCGGCCCATTCGAGGTCGCCGCCGGTCAGATGCGTCGTCGGCGGACCAATCGACCGGCGAAAAGCGCCAAGGGGTCCGAAACGCCGTCGCCGCCGGTCGTATGCGCCGCCAGCGGACCAATCCACCAGTAGGAGACGCCAGGCCGGCCGATTCGGGCTGACCGCCGGTCAGATGCGCCATGGGTGGACCAACGGCGCCGCTCAGTGGGCGGCAGGCGGCGGGCGGCGGGTCGGCGGCCGCGCTCGGTCATCGTGCCGGTCGGAACGGGCGCCGCACCTATACTCGGCGGCGATGAACGTCACCGTGACCCCCGCTCCCAAGAGCTCCCTGAACGTCCGCGTCGAGGTCCCCGCCGAGAAGCTCGACGGCGCCATCTCCCAGGCCGTTCGCCACCTCTCGCAGCGCACCAAGATCCACGGCTTCCGGCCCGGCAAGGCGCCGCGCGCAGTCGTCGAGCGGGTCGTCGGCTCCGAGGCCGTCATGGAGGAGGCGATGGACCACCTGGTCCAGAAGGCCTACCGCGACGCCCTCGTCGAGAAGGAGATCCTGCCACTCACCCAGGCCGAGGTGAACGTCGAGCAGGGCGAAGAGGGCAAACCGGTCATCTTCACGGCGGTCGTCCAGGTCCGTCCGGACGTCGAGCTCGGGGACTACCGCGGGTTCAACTTCACGCCCGAGATCGAGACGATCGACGACGCCAAGGTCGCCAAGGTCATCGAGGAGCTGCGCGACCAGAACGCCAGCCTCGGACCCGTGGAGGGTCGCGGGGCCCAGAACGGCGACTACGTGGTGATCGGCTATCAAGGCACCCGCGACGGGGTCCCATTCGAGGGCGGCTCAACCGAGCGGATGCCCCTGATCCTCGGCGAGGAGCGCCTCATCCCCGGCTTCGAGGCCAACATCGTCGGCCTCAAGGTCGGCGAATCGACCGCGTTCGACATCGCCTTCCCCGAAGACTACCCCGAGGCGAGCCTCGCCGGCCAGGCCGCCCGGTTCGAGGTCGAGCTCAAGGAGCTGCGCGAGAAGATCCTCCCGCCGGAAAACGACGAGTTCGCGGCCTCCCTCGGCAGCTTCGAGGACCTCGCGGGGCTCCGGACCGAGATCAAGGCCCGCCTCGAGCGCAACGCGCTCGATCGCGCGCGGCACGAGTTCGCTGACAAGATCATCGAGTACGCGACGGCCAACGCGACCGTCGAGCTGCCCGACGTCCTGGTGGACCAGGAGGTCGAGATCATGCATGACGAGCTGCGCGGGTCGCTCGCACGCCAGGGGGTCGACGAAGCGGCCTACCTCAAGGTGGCCGGCAAGACCGAGGCAGACCTCCACACGGACTTCCATCCCCGCGCCGAGAAGCGGGTGAAGACCCTTCTCGTCCTCTCGAAGGTCGCCGAGGCCGAGGGCGTGGAGATCTCCGACGCCGACATCGAGGGCGAGATCGCGCAGGCCCGGAGCCGCTACGGCAACGATCGACGGACCCTCGGCTACTTCGAATCGGAGCGCGGCCGGAGCTTCATCCGGAGCACCCTTCGCCGCAGCCGCCTCGTCGAGAAGCTTGTCGACGAGTGGCTCGCCGCCCATCCTGAGCATCCCCCGCTGCCGCACGCTGAGCAGGACGAGCCCGTCGCCCTCGATGCGGGCGTCAGCTAGGCCCCCAACCGAACCACAGCCCGCTCACCGCACCGCCGCCCAAGGAGACCGCCCGAATGCTCGTGCCGATGGTCATCGAATCCTCCAGCCGGGGGGAGCGCGCCTACGACATCTACTCGCGCCTGCTGAAGGAGCGGATCATCTTCCTGGGTGACGTGATCGAGGACCACCTCGCGAACCTGATCATCGCCCAGCTGCTGTTCCTCGAGTCCGAGGATCCCGAGAAGGACATCAGCCTCTACATCAACTCGCCCGGCGGCGTGGTGACGGCGGGCCTCGCGATCTACGACACGATGCAGTACCTGCGCGCGCCGGTGAGCACGATCTGCATCGGCCAGGCGGCATCCATGGCCTCCGTGCTGCTCGCCGCCGGGGAGAAGGGCAAGCGCTACGGGCTGCCCCACAGCCGGATCATGATCCACCAGGGATCCGGCGGGTTTCGGGGCGCGCCGATGGACGCGCTGATCCAGATGAAGGAGTGGGAGACCCTCGTCGACCTGAACCACCAGATCCTCGCCCGTCACACTGGGCAGAAGCTCGAGAAGGTGGTCCAGGATACCGAGCGAGACCGATTCATGAGCCCGGACGAGGCAAAGGACTATGGCATCATCGATGCGGTCTACAACCTCCAGGGGACGTCGCTGATCGCCGCGGCTCACGATGCCGGACTGTCCGGTGGCGAGGGCTCCAGCGTGACCGAGCCGGCGGAAGCCGAAGTCGACGCGGCGCCAGAGGTGCAGAAGAAGTCGAAGTCCTGATCCGGCCGGAACGCCGGGCGGGGCGGGGACCGCGAGGCAAGGGGAACGGGTGAGCACGACCAGCGGGAGCAAGGGCACCAAGGTCCCGTATCGCTGCTCGTTCTGCGGCAAGAGCCAGGAGCAGGTCCGGAAGCTCATCGCCGGGCAGGGCGTGTACATCTGCGACGAGTGCATCAACCTCTGCCAGGAGATCATTGAAGAGGAGATGCTGGAGCAGCCGAAGGCCAAGCCGGCCGTGGCCAAGCTCCCGAACCCTCGCCAGATCAAGTCCGCCCTGGACCAGTACGTGATCAGCCAGGAGAAGGCCAAGAAGGTCCTCTCCGTGGCGGTCTACAACCACTACAAGCGAGTGAACGCCGGCCACTCGGTGGACGAGGTCGAGCTCCAGAAGTCCAACGTCCTACTCGTCGGTCCCACCGGGTCCGGCAAGACGCTCCTGGCCCAGACCCTTGCGCGAGTGCTGGACGTGCCGTTCTGCATCGCGGACGCGACCTCCCTCACCGAGGCGGGCTATGTCGGCGAGGACGTCGAGAACATCCTGCTGCGGCTGATCCAGGCGGCGGACTTCGACGTCGCCCGGGCGCAGCGCGGGATCATCTACATCGACGAGATCGACAAGATCGCACGCAAGGCGGACAACCCCTCGATCACCCGTGACGTGTCGGGCGAGGGCGTCCAGCAGGCCCTCCTGAAGATCCTCGAGGGGACGGTCGCGAACGTGCCGCCCCAGGGCGGCCGCAAGCATCCCCACCAGGACTTCATCCAGATCGACACCACGAACGTGCTGTTCATCTGCGGCGGTGCCTTCGACGGGCTCGAGAAGATCGTCGAGGAGCGGGTTGGGAAGCGCTCCATCGGCTTCGGCTCCGAGTCGGCCGCGGTGGGCTCCATCGAGCGGGGCAAGGTCCTCGAGAAGTTGATGCCGGAGGACCTCCTGAAGTTCGGCCTGATCCCGGAGTTCGTGGGCCGGCTGCCCGTCATCGTCACGCTCACGGCGCTGACCGCGGACGACCTCGTTCGCGTCCTTACCGAGCCCAAGAACGCGGTCGCACGCCAGTTCCAGCGCTTCCTGTCGTTGGACAAGGTGGAGCTGGTGTTCACGCCGGGCGCGTTGCGGGCGGCGGCGGATGTCGCCCTGGATCGGAAGACCGGCGCGCGGGCGCTCCGCTCGATCGTCGAGGAGGCGCTCCTCGAGGTGATGTACGACATCCCGGAGCGGTCAGACGTCCGCAAATGCATCATCACCGAGGAGACGATCCGGTCCGGACGCGTCCCGCTCCTGCTCACCAAGAGCGAGGTCGAGAAGGGCGTCGACGAGACGAACTACGAGGACTGGCTCGCTGAGCGGAGCGCCACCGCCTGATGACGGTCCGCCCGCTTGCCGCCGAGCGCACGGCCGCAGGCGCCTGAGGACCCGCAGTCCCCGCGCGTCGGTGCCCGGGCGATCGCCTTGGCCGACGGCGCACCTGACCGCTGTCACATCCTTGCAACGCAAATCGGTGAGCCGCGGCCCGGTCCCGTGCGCATAAGGATCGAAGGTGAAGGGGTGATCCAGCGACCCAGGCCGGGTCCAGCGCCCCACCTCACAGGAGAGACCACATGCGACGATCCTTTGCCCTCGTGCTGGCCGCAGGCCTGCTGGTCGCAGCAGCAGTGCCGGCATCCGCCGCGTCCGGCGACGCGGGAACGCTCATGATCATGAAGCACGCCTGTACCGAGCAGCCGATCAAGAACCAGGCGGACTTCGACGCCATCGTGGCGCAGGCCAACGGCGACGAGATCACGGCACTCGCGCTGACCGTCCTGGCGTGTCCCACCATCGTCCTCACGGACGACGGCGATTCGATCACGGACGGCAACGCCGGCACCCCGGTTGACTTCGACTTCAAGGTCACCGACAAGAACGGCGACGTCCAGACCCTCGCCGACGCCAAGTTCATGGCCGCCAAGCTGTGCGAGACCGACATCGATCGGGACGCGAACGGCGACGGCCAGAAGACCGACGACGTCTGCCTCGACATCTCGCACTATGTCTTCAGCGACCTCGCCGTCGGTGAGCTCACGGTCAAGGAGACCACCCCTCCGAACGGCTGGAAGTTCGGGACCATGCTGCTGACGCCCAAGGCCCTCCAGGCTACTGGCGATGACGCAGGGACCGGCGCCGACTTCGACGCCTCCTCTTCAACCGTCACGCTCGACCTGTCGGGCGACGACGACAATCAGGCCATGCTGCACATCTACAACTTCGAGAAGTCGCCCGCGACGGACACCGTGTCCGAGAGCACGACCTCGAACATTCCCGTCCTGCCGATCCTCGGCGGGATGCTCTTCGGCCTCCTCGGCGTTGGGTTCGCCCTTCGTCGCCGGAACGCCTAGCCACGATGGGATGAACGGCCGGCGCCTGCGAATGCAGGCGCCGGCCGTTTCACGTCCAGCCATGTCAACCCCCAACCGTGCGTCCCAGGTGATCGTGACGGCCCTGGTCGCCATCACGCTTGCGGCGTGCGGCGGTGGGGCTGGCGCCACGAGTCTCGCTGCCCAGACCCCGCAGGGGACTCCGGCCGGCGCCCTTGCCACCCAGCTTCCGACGGCGACCGTGATGACAACCTCCGCGTCGCCAGCGTCGATGGGCCCCTCCGGGCCGCCAGTGTCGAACCGGCCGACCGACGTCCCGTCCCGTGTGGTCATGCCGGACCTCCGGATCGACCTCCCCGTCATCTCCGGAGACGCAACCGTGCCGGGCAATCCCGCCGATTACCCACTGTGCGACGTCGCGCAGTACCTGACGACCTTCCCGTACCCCGGTCGCCTTGGAGCGACCACCTGGATCTACGGCCACGCCCGCGAGGGCATGTTGCTGGAGCTCCTCCTGGCTTCGGAACGGGCTGACGGCGCGGAGCTCATCGGGGCGATGGTCGACGTCTACTCGACCGCGAACATCCGCTACCGATACCGCATCTCGGAGGTCCTGCGGCATGCGACCGATCGCTCGGCGGCGCAGGGAGTCCCGCCGGATCAGGGGCGCCTGATCCTCCAGACAAGCGAAGGCCCACGCGGCACCGTCCCGAAGCTCCAGGTCGTCGCCGGCCTGGTTGAGACCCTCGCCGCGTCGCCCGAGGAGTCACGACCTTCGGCGGCACCCAGAGGCTGCTTCGTCGAGTAGCGCCTTCGCTGTCGCGCCCCTAGCGCTTGGGGTCCCTTCTGTTCGCCAGAAGGATGCAACCTCGCCAGGGCCTCCAGAGGATGCACGGAACGCGTCCGGTCCTACTGTGGGCAACCAGCTCAACAACCCTGGAGTCCGTCATGTCAGTGGATCCGCAGATGCAAGCCGTGCTCGATGCCCTGGCCAGCTTCGATGCCGCGCCCCCGAACACCGTCTCGCCGCAGGAGGCGCGCAGCGGCCCCACCCCTGCCGATGCGGTGAAGAAGGTTCTCCGCGACCTTGGCAGGAGCACCGAGCCCGAGCCGGTTGCCGACGTTCGCGACCTCACGATTCCAGGGCCCGCAGGCGAGATCCAGGCACGGCTGTACGCGCCGGAAGGCGCCGGGCCCTTCCCGGTGCTCGTGTACTTTCACGGGGGCGGGTGGGTGATCGCGACGATCGACACGTATGACAGCTCAGCCCGCGCGCTGGCGAATGCCGCCGAGTGCGTCGTGATCTCGTGCCACTACCGGCAGGCGCCTGAGCATCCCTACCCGGCTGCCCATGAGGACGCCGTGGCGGCCACGCGCTGGATCAGCGACCACGCCGCAGAGCTCGGTGGAGACCCGGATCGACTCGCGATCGCCGGTGAGAGCGCGGGTGGGAACCTTGCGACGACCACCTGCTTGGAGTTCTTGAAGCAAGGCTGGCCGGTGCCACTCCACCAGCTCCTCGTCTACCCCGTCGTCGATGCGGACTTCGATACGCCGTCGTACGTCCGGCACGCGGCCGCAAAACCACTCGGCCGCGACCTGATGCAGTGGTTCTGGGACAACTACGCGCCGGATGCGACGCTGCGGAGCGAGCCGCATGCCACGCCATTGCACGCGGACCTCCGTGGCCTGCCGCCCGCGACGGTCATCACCGCCGAGATCGACCCGCTGTGCAGTGAGGGCGAGATGTACGCCGATCGCCTCCGGAGTGCTGGCGTGGAGGTCGCGGCGCAGCGCTTCGATGGGGTCGCCCATGAGTTCTTCGGGATGGGAGCCGTGGTGGACAAGGCGCGGGACGCGGTCGACGTCGGGGCGGCCGGGCTTCGACGCGCGTTCTCGGAGGCCGCCGCCAAGGGCTGAAGCCACGTCCGCCCTGGGGCTCGGCTGTCGCTGCGATCGGCCGGGCTCCGAAACGTCTGGCCGCGGCCCAGGCGAGATCAGCCTCCGGCGCCTCGTCGCAGCACGTTGGCGAAGATCAGCTCCTCGTGAACACGCTCCGTGCCTTCGACCTGTCTCCCTTCTCGGTGCTACGATCCCGCCCTCAAGGCGGCGACCGAGAGGAGTAGCGCCCGGACGGGCCACGAGCGAGCGCGGGATGGTGCGAGCCGCGCGGGCACCGGGGCGTGAACGTCACTCGCGAGCCATGCGGCCGGCGCCCGATAGCGCGCCACGAGGAGACCTCGGCGCCGGCTCCCAGGGGCTGGACCGGGTCGCGATGAGCGAGCCCGGCGAGATCTCGAACCAGCAGGTGGTACCACGACCCGTTCGTCCGCTGGACGAGCGGGTTCATTGTTTCCCGGAGGCAGGTGCAGGGTGAGCAGCGAGCGCGGGACGACGAGCGAGCCGGGGCGCAACGTGGCCGCGCCGGGCAGTCAGCTGCCCAAGGCCTACGTCCCGGCTGACGTCGAAAGCCGGATCTACGAGTGCTGGCTGGCTGCGGACGTCTTCGCCCCGGACGGCGCGGGCGCGAACTCCGAGCCCGGCAAAGAGCCGTTCGTGGTCATCCAGCCGCCGCCGAACATCACCGGCGCGCTGCACCTGGGCCACGCGCTCACCCTCACCCTCGAGGACGTGATGGTTCGCCACGCCAGGATGGAGGGCCACCCGACGCTCTGGCTCCCGGGCCTCGACCACGCCTCGATCGCGGCCCAGTACGTCCTCGACAAGATCATCGCGGCAGATGGCGAGACCCGGGAGTCCCTCGGGCGGGAGCGTTACCTCGAGCGGATGTGGACATTCATCAACGAGACCCGCGAGGTGATGCTCGGGCAGGAGCGGCGGCTCGGGGCCTCCGCGGACTGGTCGCGCCTGCGGTTCACGATGGACGAAGGCTCGGCCAAGGCCGTGCGCGTGTCGTTCAAGCAGCTCTTCGACGAAGGGCTCGCGTATCGCACCGAAGCCCTGATCAACTGGTGCCCCGGCTGCCGGACCAGCGTCTCGGACCTCGAGGTCATCCCGACGCCGGAAACCGGCACGCTCTGGACGATCCGCTACCACCTGGTGAACGAGACGACCGGCGCCCCCGATCCGGACGCCTGGATCGCGGTCGCGACCACCCGTCCGGAGACGATCCTCGGCGACACGGCGGTCGCCGTGCATCCAGAGGACGATCGATACCGGGATCTCGTTGGGCGGAAGGTCCGGATCCCGTTCGTCGATCGGGACGTCTCGGTCATTGCCGACGCTGTCGTCGAGCGAGCCTTCGGCACCGGGGCGGTCAAGATCACGCCCGCCCACGACAAGGACGACCACCAGACCGGCAAGCGCCACGGCCTCCCGATGCTCACGATCCTCGGCGACGACGCCACGATCAGCGGTTCGGGCACCGAGTTCGATGGGCTGGATCGCTACGAGGCCCGCAAGCGTCTCGTCGGCGAGCTCGAGGCCATGGGCGACCTCGAGGGCGCGCGCCCGCACGAGATGATCCTGGGCCGCTGCCAGCGCTCGAATGACGTCATCGAGCCGCGGCTCAAGACCCAGTGGTTCGTGAAGACGGAGCCGCTCGCGGCATCCTCGCTGGAGGCGACGCGGGGCGGTCGAACGACGATCGTGCCGACGCGCTTCGAGAAGACCTGGGAGCACTGGCTGACCAATATCCACGACTGGAATGTCAGCCGGCAGCTGTGGTGGGGGCATCGAATCCCGGCCTGGTACTGCCCCGATGGCCACGTGTCCGTGTCCTCGGAGATCGAGGGGCCGGCGGCCTGCGACACCTGTGGCCGGCCGGCCTCGGAGCTCACCCAGGATCCGGACATCTTCGACACCTGGTACAGCTCCGGCCTGTGGCCGTTCTCGACACTGGGGTGGCCCGACGACACCGACGACTTCCGGCGCTACTACCCGGGCACGGTCATGGAGACGGGCTACGACATCATCTTCTTCTGGGTCGCCCGAATGATGATGCTGGGCATCCACCTGGCCGAGAAGCCGCCCTTCCGCAAGGTCTACCTCCACGGCCTGGTGAAGGACCCGACCGGCCAGAAGATGTCGAAGAGCAAGGGCAATATCGTCGACCCGCTCGAGGCGATCGACCAGACCGGCGCCGACGCCCTGCGGTTCGCGCTGCTCAACGGCACGTCGCCCGGGAACGACCAGAAGTTCAGCAGCGAGCGGCTCGAGGACGGCCGCAATTTCGCCAACAAGCTCTGGAACGCCACCCGCTTCGTGCTCGGTGCCCGGCCGGCGTCGATCGATGACGCCCGGGCGTCGCGGCGCGAGTCGCCGGACCCGGCGCAGCTGGGGCCCGCCGAGCAGTGGGTTCTGGCGCGCGCCGCGGCCACGGTCGCCGCCGTCGACCGAGCCTACGAGGACGACAACTTCGGCGAGGCGACGCGGGTCCTCTACGACGCGACCTGGAGCCAGTACTGCGACTGGGGCATCGAGCTGGCCAAGGTCCGGCTGGCCGATGGGTCACTTCCGGACGCGGCGCGCGAGGCCACGTGGTGGTCCCTCGTGTCGGCGCTCGACACCTATCTCCGCCTGCTCCACCCGATCATGCCGTTCGTGACCGAGGCCCTGTGGGCGTCGTTGCCGCACGCCGAGGACGATCCCGAGCTGCTGATCGTGGCCCGCTGGCCCCGTGTCGGGAAGGCGGCCGCCGCGACCGACGGCGTGGTCGACGAGGTGCTGACCCTGATCCGGGGGATCCGCAACGCCCGCGCCGAGGCCGGCATCGAGCCCGGACGGCGCCTGGCGGCCTCGATCAGAGCGCCCGCCGAGATGGCCGGGGTCCTGTCGGCGCTCCAGCCCGCCATCGACCGTCTGGCCCGGGTGGATTCGAGTCTGAGCGACGCCGCGGCAACCGAGGCCGACCCGAGCGGGCGCCTGGCGGTGCTCGCCGGCAGGGTCTCCGCAAGCCTGGATCCCGCGGCGGGCGATTCGGCCGGCGCCTCCGAGGAAGTCGCCGCCCGGGAGCGCCAGCGGCTCGAGAAGGAGCTCGCCGAGGTCCAGGCGCGACTCGATGGGGCGCGCTCGCGCCTCGCCAACCCGCGTTTCACCGAGCGCGCCCCGGCCGCCATCGTCGAAGGCGCTCGGAAGCTCGAGGCCGAGCTCGCGGAACAGTCCGCGCGACTCCGCGCACAGCTCGGCGCCTGATCCGCGGACTCAGCGGGTTGCGGCGTCCTCGCCGAAGAAGGATCCGAGGGCATCCGCGAGCGCCTCGGGTGCCTCCTCGGCCATGTGATGGCCGGAGTTGATGCGCGACCCGTGGACGTCGTCGGCCCAGTCGCGCCAGATCGCGAGCGGATCGCCGTAGAGTGCCTCGATGTCGTCGTCGCGGGCCCAGAGGAACAGGTCGGCATCCGGAGCAGCCGCCCGGCCGCGCGATCCGCGTCGTCGTGGTCCCGATCGATCGTGAGCCCCGCTCGATAGTCCTCACACATCGCCGGAACGCCACGTAGGCGCCCCGGTCATGGCCGGCGAGGGCGAACCGCTCGTGGCCCAGCGCTCGCATGAGCGTCAGGCAGTCGCCTGCCATCGCCCGCTTCGAGTAGCCGGCGTGCTCCGCGCCGGCATCCGGCTTCGACGACTGGCCGTACCCCCGGAGGTCCGGCATGACGAGCGTGAACGTCTCCGCGAGCAGCGGCGCGAGCCGATGCCACGTCACGTCCGGGGATGCCCGTGAAGGAGCAGCAGCGGCGGCCCGCTGCCCCCGTGGCGAACACGGAGCACCGCTTCGCCGAGGTCGGCCCGGCGGAGCGAGAATCTCTCGAAGATCCGGTTCAGCCCTTGACCGCGCCGCCAGTCAGCCCGCGGACGAAGTATCGCTGCAGGGCCAGAAAGACCAGGAGCGGGACCGCCATCGTGAGGAACGCGGCGGCGGCAAGGTATTGCCAGCCACCACCGATCGACTGCGTCAGGTTCGCCACCACGATCGTCATCGGCTGGTTGTCCGTGTTCGCGCCGATATAGATGATCGCCACGAGCAGGTCATTCCAGGTGAAGAGGAACTGGAAGATGGCGAGGGCCGCGATTGCCGGGATCGTCATGGGCAGCGCCAGGCGGAAGAACTTGGACGCCCACCCGGCTCCGTCGATGTCCGCTGACTCGAACACCTCCCGCGGCAGCTCCGCCATGAAGTTCCGCAGCAGATAGATGGCGAATGGCAGGCCGTAGCCGGTGTGCGCGAGCCAGACCGCGGCCAGCTGCCCATTCAAGCCGAACCCCGCATAGAGCTTCTGGATCGGGATGAACGTCGTCTGGAGGGGCACCACCAGCAGCCCTACCACGGCGATGAACAGCAGGTACCGACCCGGGAAGCGCATCCACGCAAACGCATACGCGGCGAACGCCGCGACCATGATCGGAACGACGGTCGCGGGGATGGTGATCAGCAGGCTGTTCAGGAACGCGTTGGCGATCCCGTTCCGCTGGATCACGTAGGCGTAATTCTCGATCGAGAACGCCTCCGGCGGGAACAGGGCGGTCCACCACCCCGAGCTGGTCGCGTCCGTCGGGGTCCGGAACGAGTTCACGAACAACCCGATGGTGGGGATCAGCCAGATCACCATGAGGCCGATGACGAAGAGGTGCAGGGGCAGCCGCCCGAGGAGCCCCGAGCGCCGGCGGCCCTCGGCGATGGGCATGGCGCGCGTTTCGGTGGTCGCGCTCATCGGATCGCCTCCTGGGCTCGGAAGTTCCGGATGTTGAACAGCATCACCGGCACGATGGCAATGAGCAGGATCACGGCGACAGCTGCCGAGCGCCCAAGCTGGTTGAAGCCGACCTGGCGGTACATCTCGAACGCGATGACGCTGGTGTCGAACTGGCCCCCGGTCATGACGTAGATCAAGTCGAACGCCTTCAGCGCGGTGATGATCATGGTCGTCGTGATGACTGCCATCGTCGGCATCAGGAGCGGCCAGACGATGCCCTTGAAGACCTGCCACTCGCCGGCGCCGTCAACGCGCGCCGCCTCGAGCAACTCGCGGCTGATGCCCTTGTAGGCCGCCGAGATGATGACCATCGCAAATCCGGTCCACATCCAGGCCATGACGATTACCAGCATGATCGTGTTGAACTTGAAGTCATCCGTCGCACGGAAGTCGAACGGGCCGGCCCCCACCGTGTCGAGCGCCCCGTTGAGCGTCCCGATCTGTGGCTCGCCTGGTGGCTGCCACAGGTACATGAAGAACCAGATGACCCCCGCCGCCGTCGCGCTGATCGCCAGCGGCATGAAGATCACGCTCTTCGCCACGCTCTCATAGCGGACGCGATCAACGATCACCGCGATCAGCAGGCCGAGACCGACCGTCAGCGTCGGCAGGAGCACGACCCACAGCAGGCTGTTGACCAGGGTTGAGATCTGGCCGGCATTGCCGAAGAACCAGGCGTAGTTGTCGAACCCGATGAATGCGTTGCCAGCGCGGTTCTGGAAGCTCCGGATGATGGTCTGGATCGTCGGATAGACGAGGAAGACCCCCAGAAAGGCGAGCGCCGGCAGCATCCAGAACCAAGGTCGGATGCGCGGCTGCATCCGGCTCGGGAGCGCCCGGAGGATCTGTTCGACGAGGAGGATGTAGCCGACGAGCGTCGCGGGCACGCCGATCACGACCACGATCGCATTGACGAGCCGCGGATCCACCGGAATGACCCTCCTCTCCGAAGATTCGCGAAAATGCGCCGGGCGGGCGTCGGCGCCCGCCCGGCGCGTGAATCACCTACTCGGCGTAGGCGCTGGCCTGGGTATCGTCGAGGTCCTTGAGGATCGAATCGAGCTTCGAGGGATCCGCGACGTAGTCGACGACGCCCTTCCAGAAGGCCGCGTTCATCTCCTGCGGCATCAGGTCGGACGCATCGAACGCGAAGATCTTCGCGTTCGTGATCAGCTCGGCGGAGCGCTTGCTGATGTCATCCGGGTAGCTGGTGGCGTTCTTGTTGGCTGAAAGCGCACCACCGTGCTTGACCCAGACATCCTGAGCCTTGGCGGTGACGAGGTACTTCATCAGCGACCGCGTTGCCGGCGTGTCGTGGAACATGCCGAACAGGTCGCCCGCGCCCTCGACGGCACCCGTGAACTGGGTGTTGATGTCGGGGAACGGGAAGAAGTTGTAGTCGGTCCCCGCGGTCTTGGTCTTGAACGCGCCCAGGCCGGTGATGAAGCTGGCCTGGTGGAACACGAGGCACCCCGGTTCCGCGGCGAAGAGCGGGTCGCCGGCAACCTCGAAGTTGGTTGCGTTGATGCCGGTGCCGCCACCGAAGCTGTCGGCGACGACCGTGCCGAAGGTCTCCCACGCGCTCTTGATGGCGGGATCCGTCCACTTGGTCTGACCCTGCCACCAGCTGTTGTAGACGTCAGGCCCGGCCTGGCGGAGGACGATGTCCTCGATCCAGTCGGTGCCGGGCCAGCCGGACGCCGCGCCCGACTCGACGCCAAGGCACCAGCCACTCTTGGCCTTGCTGGCGTTGGCGGTGATGGCCGCCTTGAGCTCATCCCACGTGGCGGGAGCGCTGCCCGAGAAGTCGTTGACGGTGGGGTTGTACCAGATGAGCCCCTTGACGGCGCTCTTGATGAAGACGCCCACGATCTTGCCGTCCACCTTGCCGAGCTCGACGAGCGCCGGGGCGGTCTCACTCTCGTACGTGGCGGTGTCGAGGACGCTGGTGAGGTCCACGAGGGCCCCCGCCTCGGCATATTCCTTCATCTGGCCCGGCCCGGGCAGCCCCGCGAGGTCCGGCAGGACGCCCGACTGGATGCCGTTGGACAGGATGATGTTGAGGTCGCGCGTGCCGGTGTACTTCACCGTGGCGCCCGTCTCGTCCTCCCACGGCTTGACCATCTCGTGGAAGGCGGTCTCCTCATCGCCACCCCAGGTGCCGATGATCGTCACCGTCTCGCCGCTGATGTCGTCGCCGCCCGCGGCCTGGGTCTGTCCCGGCGCAGTCGTCGGACCGACGACGGTCGTCGGGCCGGGGCCCGACGACGTCGACGGGCTGGTGCACGCCGCGACGATCATCGCCGCGCTTCCCAGCGCCGCGAGGATCGTCGACCGTGATCTGGTGCTCTGCATTCGGTGCTCCTTGTGCTCCGGTTCTGAGCTGGCACGGCGTCGCCGTGCGCTCTCCTCCATGTGCCTCGGTCCACCCCGAGGCGTCAGCTCGGTCGCGGGCCGTCCCTGGCGCGCCGCTCGGCCGTCGGCGGTGGCGCCGTCGACGAGCGGATGATCAGCGCGGTCGGAAGCACGGTCCGGGCAGCGACGGCCCGGCCGTTGATCCGATCGAGCAGCGCCATGCCGGCGGCGCGACCGAGGTCGTGGGCCGGCAGGTGGACGGTCGTGAGGGGAGGGTCGAAGTAGGCCGCGAGCGGGATGTCGTCGAAGCCAACGACCGCGATGTCGTCCGGAACGCGCAGCCCGGCCTCGCGGATCGCCGCCATGGCGCCGAACGCGACGACGTCGCTTGCGACGAACACCGCGGTGAGGTCCGTGCGCTGGAGAAGCCGGCCCATGGCCCGGCGCCCGCTCGCGGCGTCGAACTTGGCCTCGAGCACGAGGTTGTCGTCGTAGGTGAGGCCGGCGCCCTCGATCGCCCGG
Organism: Candidatus Limnocylindria bacterium; assembly: GCA_035525825.1. GTDB lineage: Bacteria > Chloroflexota > Limnocylindria > Limnocylindrales > CSP1-4 > UBA5189. The sequence goes on along the minus strand of DATLDP010000065.1, from coordinate 52,993 downwards.
CGGTAGCCGTCCCGCCGCTCGCGAGCGGCTGCGTAGTCGAAGGGCGCGTTGGTGATACAGCCGATGACCCGATGACCGAGCGCCAGGAGGTGCTCCGTGGCCGCTTGCGCGGCGGCGGCGTTGTCGACGTCGACGCTGGGGATGTCGAGATCCGGGAGCGAGCCCTGGATGATCACCGGCGCACCGTCGCGGACGAGGGCGCCGAGCTCCGCATCGTCCAGGCGCGGACCCGAGACCACCAGCCCGTCCGTGCCGCGAGACCGGATCAGGTCCCGATAGGTCCCGTCCCTGATGCCCAGCGGTTCCACCAGGACGCGGTAGCGGGCCGTGCGCGCCGCCGCCGAGAGCCCGCGGAGCGTCTCGGCGAGGAGGGCATCTTCGGCAACCTGCTCGGGTGACTGCCTGACGACGAGCCCGAGGATGTGGCTGCGACCGCCGGCGAGGTTCCGGGCCGAGGCATGGGGGTGATAGCCCAGGGCGTCCGCCGCATCGAGGACCCGCTGGCGGGTGGTGGGACTGATCGCGGCGCCCACGCGGTCGTTCAGGACGAAGGACACGGTCGTCGTGGAGACGCCCGCCATCGCGGCAACATCCTTGCTCTTCGGTCGGCTCTGGTGCATCCGACGAAGCTCCGGAAGGCGCCGACCGCGGTCACGGGGGGGTTGCCCGATCGGTCGACGCGAGGGACACTAACGCGCGTTAGTAACGCGTATTAGTAGTGACTGGGGGGCGGCGCGTCAAGCGCGGACGTCGCCGAAGTCGGAGGATCGCTCGGTGCCTCCAGAGCCGCACTCGCAACGATCGACGGCGGGCCGGGCGGACGCGTCCGCACCAGCCGCAGCGGACCTTGCGAATTCATCGCAGCCAGCCGCCGCGGGGCCACCCCAGCCACAGCCCGGTGACGCGTGGTGGCAGACGGGCGTCGTCTACCAGATCTACCCGCGCAGCTTCGCCGACGCGAACGGCGACGGGGTCGGGGACCTGGCCGGCATCATCGACCGCCTCGACCACCTTGCCGGGAGCCCTGATTCGCTCGGCGTCGACGCGATCTGGCTCTCGCCGATCTATCCGTCGCCGGACTTCGACTTCGGCTATGACGTCGCGGACTACGTCGGCGTCGATCGGCGCTACGGCTCGCTCGCGGACTTCGAGCGCCTCGTCAAGGGCGCTCACGAGCGCGGCCTCCGGGTCATCCTGGATCTCGTCCTTAACCACAGCAGCAGCCAGCACGCCTGGTTCCGGGCCTCCCGCGAAAGCCGCCAGGGACCGTATGCCGATTGGTATATCTGGCGCGATTCGCCTGGCCGCTCCCTGCTCGGTCGCCGCCGGCCGCCGAACAACTGGCGGTCGTTCTTCGGCGGCTCGGCGTGGACCTGGGACGAGCGCCGCGAGCAGTTCTACCTCCACACGTTCCTGCCGGAGCAGCCCGACCTCAACTGGCGTCACCCACCGGCGCGTGAGGCGCTGCTCGGCGTGGTCCAGGCGTGGCTCGATCGCGGGGTCGACGGCTTCCGGCTCGACGTCTTCAACAGCTTCTTCAAGGAGGCGTCGCTGCGCTCCAATCCGCGTCGGATCGGGCGCCGGGGCCGGTGGTCCTGGCAGCGCCATCTCTACGATCGCGACCAGCCCGAGCTCCGGGGGGCGATCGACGAGCTGCGAGCGCTGGTCGATGCGAAGCCTGGCCGGATGACCGTCGGGGAGCTGTTCGATGGCTCGATCGCGGACGCCGCGGGCTTCGTCGCTCCCCGCCACCTGATCTTCGACTGGTCGATGATCTCGCTGCCGTGGAACGCCGGGGCCTTCCGGACTGCGATCGAGCGGCGGGATGGCATCTTCGGACCGGGTCGCTGGCCAGCGAACGTGCTCTCGAACCACGACCAGCCCCGGCATGCGAGCCGCTACGACGCACCCGGCCCGAAGGCGCCGGCCGACGGGTTCGGCGATGCCCGGGCGAAGGTCGCCGCAACGATGCTCCTGACGCTGCGTGGCACGCCCTTCCTCTACTACGGCGAGGAGATCGGGCTACGGAACCTGGCCATCCCGAACCGGCAGGCACTCGACCCTCCCGCGCGGCGCGCGAGCTGGCTGTTTCCGTGGTGGAACCGTGACCAGGCACGGGGTCCGATGCCCTGGAGCCGCGCGGCCGGGGGCGGCTTCACCAGCGGCAAGCCCTGGCTCCCGCTGCCACCGGACGCCGCGACGCGAAACGTCAGCCGCGAATCCAGCGATCCCGCCTCGATCCTTCGGTGGTACCGGGCCCTGCTGGGACTGCGGCGCGAGACGCCGGCCCTCCACCAGGGCGCACAGGAGCTGCTCGACTCGCGCGATCCGGACGTCCTGGCCTATGTCCGCGATCCCACGGGGAATGCGGGCGCGTCGAGCGCAACCGGCAGACCGGGCGCGGCCGCGTCCTCGGGCCTGGGGCACCCGCCAGGCAGCGTGTTCGTCGCCCTGAACTTTGCCACCCGGGCGGCAGTGATCCGAACCCCGGCGCGTGCGTCGGGTGGGGCGGGCCCGTGGCGCCTCAGGTGCTCCACCGAACCCGACCGACCCGAGGGACCACTCGGCGAGTCGGTGGAGCTCGCGCCGTTGGAGGCCATCGTCGCCGTCGCTTCCTGAGCACGAAGGTCGCGCTGGTACGATTTGCGCCTTCTCAGGGTCACGTTCGGGGAGACTGCTCGTGCCGCTCGAATTCCTGCGACGAAAGCCCGGGGGGAAGGCTTCGTCCAAGGCAGGGTCCCCCGAGCCACCGCCGGAGCCCATCTCGACCGCGGTCCCGGAAGAGGCCGTCGCCCAGGAGCACCAGCTCCGGCTGAACTTCGGCGCCAAGACCAGCACCGGCGTCCGGCTCCAGGGCGGCCCGCAGCTGCTGGCCGCGCTCCCCCAGATGCTCGCGGGCGTGGCGATGACCGGGGTGGAGGTCGTGGAGCCGCGGGTCACGGCGCTGGCGGTCGCCGCGCCGTACATCATCAGGACCGAGGAGGCCTCCGAATGGCTGCGGGCCCACGGCGGCGCCTCGCCGATCACCCGCCACGCCCTCTACGTCCTCGAGTACCTGGACGCGATCGACCCGGCCTATGACACCTTCGCCTGCGCGCTGCTCGACGGGACCGTCGACCCGTCCGGCTATCCCGACTATTCCGCCGTCGTCGGCGGCGTGGCGGCGCACTGGGACGAGTCCACCGGCGACCTGATCGTCCGTGCGGTGGTCGGCTGGGGTGGCCGGGGCGCGCGCGGGGACACCGACCGGATCGCGACGCGGCTCCTCCAGCGGCTGCTCGGCAGCATCCTCGAGAGCGGTGAGGCGCTCGGCCTGACCGGGGTCGAGCGGCCCGGCGCCATGCCCGGCGGACCCGGCGTCACCTGCCAGCACTGCGGCTATCCCGCCGTCCATCCGCGCGCGGTGTACTGCCCGAAGTGCGGCATGCGCATGCATGGCTGATTGAGGACCGCCTTGCCCATCTACGACTACGTCTGCTCGACCTGCTCGACCCGAACCGAGTTCATCCACGGCATCGACGCGCCCGCGCCCCGGTTCTGCCCGGCCTGCGGCGCCGAGGACACGCTGCGGAAGGCGTTCGTCGCGCCGACGGTCCATTTCAAGGGCTCGGGCTGGGCGAAGAAGGATCGATCGAGTGCGAGCAGCAGCCGGACCCGGGCATCGAGCGCGGCCTCGTCCGGCGACGGCGACAGCTCCGGCGAAGGGTCATCGAAATCGAACGGGTCGCCGGGCACCGACGCGCCGTCAGGGAGCGGCGCGAAGGACGATTCCGGCGGGGCCAAGGATTCATCGGGATCCAGGTCGTCAAAGGCCTCTGCCAGCGAGTCGGGTTCGGGCGGCAAGTCCGCCACGGCGAGCGAGGGCTGACATGCCCCCCTCGGCCAGCGACTGGATCAACCTCGAGGAGGCCGCGGAGATCCTCTCGGCGGCGAATGTCCGGTTCCGACCGGCCACCATCGGCGGCTGGGCGCGGGCGGGCAAGGTCCAGAGCATCAAGCTCGGCGGCCGGCGGTTCGTGCGTCGCGGCGAGATCAAGGCGCTGATCGCCCCGCCGCGACGGGTTCGCGCCTCCGACCTCCAGCCGGGCCTGTTCGAGGAGCTCCGGGACTGACCGAACCCCAGCCGCCCGATCGGTTCGGGTGGCTCCGCGCCCGTGCCGACCGCGCGCTGGCCCAACCCGCGGTGGCTGCCGGTCGCCGGATCCTGGATTGCTACGGCGCGGCCGGGGGCGGTCTCCTCGCCGGGGGCCTGGCCTATGCGGCGCTCTTCGCGATCGTGCCGGCGGTCCTCCTGCTCGCGGGCGCGGTCGGCCTCGTGGTCGGCGATCCCGCCGAACGGGCCCGCGTGGTCGATGTCCTTGCGGACGTGCTGCCGCCGCTGCGCGACCTGATCGACGTCGTCCTCTCAGAGGCAGCCCGGGACGCCGCGCCGGTGTCGATCCTGGGCGCCGTCGCCCTGCTGTGGGGGACGAGCCGCTTTGCCGTTGCCTTCCAGGACGCCATCGCGCGGGTGATGGGAGGCGAGAAGCGACGCGGGCTGTTCGCGAGCAACGCCGGCGCCGTCGCCGCCGTGGTCCTGATGATCGTCGCGATCTTCCTCTCGACGATGCTCTCAGGGGTCCTCGAGTTCCTGGAGGCGGGCGCCTCGGTCGGCGCCTTCCCGTTCGTCGGCGGCGCGATCTCGATCGCCCTCGGGCTCCTGCCGGTCGTCGCCACGGTCGGGGCGACGATCCTCGTCTACCGGATCGTCCCGGTGCCGTCGCCGCCGTGGCGAGCCGTGGTGCTCCCGGGGATCGGGGCGGGGCTGGCATTGACGATCGTGGCCCGGATCTTCGCCTTCCTTGCGCCCCGGCTGATCGGGTCGGCGGCGTTGCTGGGCACGCTTGCGACCGCGTTCGCGGCACTCGCCTGGCTCGCGCTGTCGTTCCAGGCGCTGCTGCTCGGGGTCGCGTGGGTCCGCGATCGAGCGGACCGGGTCAGGCCGTCGGGGGCGAAGGAGATCCACGTCTGAGGGACCCGGAAGGGTGGTTGTCCGGCGGCCGCGCCGGGAGGCGGCTCAGCGCGGCGCGTCGACCTGCTGGGCCGTGCCGCAGCGCCGGCAGAACCGGGCGCTGGCGGAGAGCGTCAACCCGCACGACGGGCACGCCCGCGCCGCCAGCGGAGCGACGGGCTGGTCGGCAGCCGGCAGGTGCGCGCCGACCGAGCGACCCGGTGCGGCCTCGGGCCAGCTCGGCTCGATGGCCGCAGCGGTCACCGTGGGCTCCGGCCACGCCAGGCTGGTGTCGACCACGGCCGCCGGCAAGGCCTGGCCGATCGCGGTGGGAATGGGCTCGGCGCCTGGACCTGCCGGGGCCGCGGACACGCTCCGCTCGTAGGCCGCGATCTCGTCGTCGAGGTTGAGGCCGGGCTCGAACTCCAGCTTGGCCGCGGCCGCTGCATCGGCAGCCTGCTGCGTCGCGATCCGGGTTGCCTCCGCCTCCGCTTCCGCGGCCGCTCGCTCGGCCTCGGCGGCCGCGGCGACGCGAGCTTCCTCCTCGGCAGCGCGTCGCGCCGCTTCCTCGGCGGCCAGTCGCGCCGATTCGGCCTCGGCGGCAAGTCGGGCAGCCTCGGCAGCCGCCGCGAGTCGAGCCTGCTCCTGGGCAGCGATGCGGGCCGCGTCGGCTTCCGCGGCCTGCCGGGCGGCTGCCTCCGCCTCGAGGCGCGCGGCTTCCTGGGCCGCGGCGCGGGCCTCCGCCTCGGCCGCAAGCCGGGCTTCCTCCGCCTCGCGCCTCCGGGCCGCCTCGGCCTGCGCAGCGACGCGAGCCGCCTCCGCCTCCGCGGCACGCCGGGCCTCCTGCTCGGCGGCGATCCGGGCCGCGTCGGCTGCGGCCTGGCGGCGAGCCTCCTCCTCGGCCGCGATTCGGGCTGCCTCGGCGGCCCGTCGGGCTTCTTCCTCGGCGGCGGCGCGAGCTTCGGCCTCTGCGGCGGCGACCGCGGCTGCCCTCGCTTCTGCCTCGGCGGCAAGCCGTGCGGCTGCCTCCGCGGCGCGTCGGGCTTCCTCGGCGGCCGCGGCGCGGGCTGATTCCTCGGCAGCCAGCCGGGAGCGTTCCTCTTCGGCGGCGATTCGGGCTGCTTCGGCCTCCGCGTCGAGCCGCGCTCGCTCCTGGTCCGCGGCAATCCGTGCCGCTTCGGCCTCGGCGGCAAGTCGCGCCGCCTCCTGCTCCGCGGCGATCCGCACGGCCTCGCGCTCCGCCTGCAGCCGGGCTCGCTCCGCCTCGGCCGCAATTCGCGCGGCCTCGGCTTCCGCGGCGATTCGCGCTGCCTCCGCCTCCGCCGCCACCCGCGCAGCTTCTGCCTCCGCTTCCGCGGCGACGCGCGCGGCTTTTGCCTCCGCTTCGGCGGCGATGCGCGCCGCTTCTGTCTCGGCTTCGGCGACGGCCCGGGCCTCGGCCTCTGCCTCGGCGGCGGCCGCTGCGGCGCGGGCCTCCGCTCGCACGGCCTCGAGATCCATCGCGTCGACGCCGTTGCCGCCGGAAGCCATGGACCCAGGCGACAGGGACAGGTCGAACGGGCCCAGCGCGACCGCGGTGTCGGTCCGCGTCGCGGGCGGCGCAGCCTCGGCGGTGGGCGCGCACGTCAGGCAGCGACCCTCGACCGTGTTCCAGCAGTCCGAGCAGGTGTACTGGCGGCACGACAGGCAGAAGTTGAACGTCCGGTGGAAGGCCTCGAGGGCGTGGGCCGTGGAACGCTGCTCCTGCTCGGAGCGGGCGACCGCGAAGGCCTCGTCGAGCGTCTTCTCCGAGTCCGCGACGAAGTGCTTGATCCCTCGCCCGAGCGTGCCGATCTTCTTGAACGGCTTCCGCCGGCCCCCCACGGGCTCGAACGTGTAGCGCGTGCCACACCGTTCGCAGAAGGATTCGGTCAGGATCTCGGTCATCGGCTCCCCGTCTACGGATCCCGTCGCCTCCGACACGATCCGTGGAGATCATACCGGCCGCCCAACGTCGCTCATTTGCGCCGCTGGTACCGCCGTCGAGGGCCAGCGGTACTGATGGCCGTGGCGGACGGTCGAACCGGGACCCTCTGCTAGTCTCGCTGCCGTGCGGGCCATGTCACGCGTGGAGCGCTTCTTCGAGCGCCTCGTCGAACGACCCAGCGCTCGGCTCTTCCGCACGCGGTTGCAGCCGATCCAGGTCCAGCGACGGATCGAGCGCGCGATGGAGGCCGAGCGCGGCTCCGACGGCCGCCGAGGACTCGTCCCGGACCAGTTCCAGGTCCGGCTCCATCCGACCGACCTCGCGGCACTGCTCCCCGCCGATGAGCTCGCGAGCGAGCTCGCGTCCGGCGCCCTCAGCTTCGCCCGCGACCACGGATACGCCCTCCGCGACCGGCCGCGGGTGACGCTGCTGCCGGATCCCGACCTGCGCCCGGGCGAGGTCGAGGTCGCAACGCGGTTCTCCCCTGAGCCGGACGCCCCCGCGCCCGTCGCGCCGGGAGACCAGGTCGACGGCGGGACGCGCGTGTTCGAGGTGCCGGTCGTGCGCGGCCCGGCGGCGCTCGTCGAGGTCCGCGAGCCCGGCCTGCCCGCCCGTCGCGTGCCGCTGACCGGGGCGCCGATCCGGATCGGGCGGGCCTCGGAGTGCGAGCTTTCGCTTCGCGACGGCAAGGCGTCGCGACGCCACGCCCGCCTCATGGCCAGGGATGGGGTGCTCGTCCTGACGGACCTCGGGTCGACGAATGGGACCCGGGTCAACGGCCATCGCATCACCGAGGTCGTGCTCGGCGCCGGCGACACGATCCAGATCGGCGAGACCAGCCTCGTCATCGAGCCCGCCGACGTGACGATGACCGCCGAGGCCGGCGCGCGCCGGTAGCCGCGGACACCCCATGGATGCCGCCGTCGTCGCGATCTGGGTCCTGCGCCTGCTCTTCCTCGCGATGCTCTACGGGTTCCTGTGGTTCGTCGTCCGAGCACTCGTGCGGGATCTCCGGGCGGCCGCGCGGGAGCCGACCGCGGAGCTCGGGCGGCTCGTCGTCATCGCCTCGCCGTCGGGCGAGCCGGCTTCCGGCGCCACGTTCGCGCTCGATGCCATCACGTCGCTCGGGCGCGACGTCAACAACTCCATCGTGCTCGATGACGAGTTCGTCTCGGCGACGCACGCGGCGCTGACCTACCGCGGCCGGGCCTGGTACGTGGAGGATCTTGGATCCACGAACGGGACGTTCGTGAACGGCAGCCAGGTGGACGGGCTCTCGCCGATCGCGTTCGGTGACGAGGTCCAGATCGGCCAGGTCCGTCTCCGTCTCGACCGCGCCCGGGCGACGTGACCATGACCGTGGCGCCCGCGCCGCGCGGCCTGCGCGTCGTGGGGCGGGAGCCGCGACGGTTGCGCGTCATCCCGCGCTTCCGCGGTCGCGAGCTGTCGCTGCTGGGGGTCGTGGCCGTGGCCCTTTACGTGGGCAGCGTCTCCCTCGGGGCGACGCAGCGCTTCCGCGAGGCCCAGCTCGAGGAGGCCGCCGGCTTCGACCTGCTGTCGCCGGCGGACTCGGGCCTGCTGCTCGTGTATCTCGGGGCGCTGTTCGCGGCGCACGTCGCGTTCGTGCTCGCCGGCCGGCGAACCGACCAGATCCTCCTCCCGGTCAGCGGGCTCCTCGGCGGGATCGGCCTGCTCCTGATGCAGCGGCTGCCCCAGGACCTCGCCGGCAACCTCGGGGGCCTGGCGCAGACCCAGCTCGTCTGGCTCGTCATCGGGCTGGCGATCGTCACGGTCCTTGCCGTCGCAGTCCGGAACGACGTCTGGCTGCGGCGCTACAAGTACACCTGGGCGGCGATGGGCGTCGGGCTGCTGCTGCTGACCTTCCTCTTCGGCCGGGACGTGAACGGCGCCCGCCTGACGCTTTCGATCGGGCCGATCAGCGGCCAGCCCTCGGAGCTCCTGAAGGTCATCCTCGTCGTGTTCCTCGCCGGCTACCTCTCGGAGAATCGCCGGCTCCTCGTCGAGGAATCGACCCGGATCGGGCCGTTCCGGCTGCCGCCGCTGCCGTACCTCGCGCCCATGGTCGCGATGTGGACGATCGCCCTCGGCATCGTGATCGTGCAGCGTGACCTCGGGGCCGCGCTGCTGTTCTTCGCCGTATTCCTGCTCCTGCTGTATGTCTCGACGGCGCGGGTCAGCTTCGTGGTCCTCGGGCTCGCCGCGTTCGTCGCCGGCGCCACGGTCCTCTATTTCCTGTTCGACCACGTCCGGACCCGCGTCGATATCTGGCTGGATCCGTTCGCCGACCCGTCCGGCTCGGGCTACCAGATCGTCCAGGCGCTCCACGCCTTCGCCCGCGGCGGGCTGATCGGGACAGGCCTCGGTGGCGGCCTGCCGACGATCGCCGGCCGGCCGCCGATTCCGGCGCTCCACACGGACTTCCCGTTCGCGGCGCTCGGGGAGGAGCTGGGCCTGGTGGGGATCCTGGCCATCCTCGGGCTCTACCTCGTGCTGGTCCACCGGGGCCTGCGGATCGCCTCCGCCGCCCAGGACGAGTTCCGCGCGATCCTCGCCGCCGGCCTTTCGCTGGTGATCGGCGTCCAGGCGTTCATCATCGCGGCCGGCAACCTGAAGCTGATCCCGCTGACCGGGATCACGCTGCCTTTCGTCAGCTATGGCGGCTCCTCGCTGCTCGCCAACTCCGTGATCGTGGGGCTGCTCATCGCGCTGTCGGTGCAGACGCGCGAGCCGCTGCCGCCGCCGCGCCGGCAGGGCCGCGTCCGGCGACTGCTGGATCGGGGAGCCGCCTGATGACCCACGAGCGAGTTGGCGGCGCATGGTCCGAAGGGGGCGGCCCCCCGAGCCACGCCCGGCGACCCGGGATCTCGCCGGAGTGGGCCGGCCGGCGGATCGGGATCGGGGCTGCGCTCGGGCGGGTGTCGCTCGTGCTCGCCTTCGCGTTCGGCAGCCTCGCGCTCGGGGCCGGCTACTGGCAGGTCATCGAGTCCGCGAACCTCAGCACCTCGGGCGATGACGCCGCGGTCATCGCCGCGGCACGGAACGTCCTCCGCGGCGAGATCACCGATCGCGACGGCGAGCGCCTCGCCTGGAACAAGCGCGACGACAACGGCGAGCCGTACCGGGTCTATGCCTCCGATGCGGTCTCGCACGTCATCGGCTACTCGTCGCGGCAGTTCGGGACCGCGGGGCTCGAGAACGCCTGGAACGCCCAGCTGAGCGGGGTCATCTCGGCCGACCCCCTCCGGGAGCTCACCCGGAAGTTCCGGGCGGATCCCTCGGACCCGCAGTCGCTCCGATCCACCCTGTCGCTGCAGCTGCAGCAGGCGGCCGTGGATGCCCTCGGGAGCAACCGCGGCGCCATCGTGATGATCGATCCGCGCAACGGCGAGATCCTGGCGCTCGCCTCGACCCCGACCTTCGACGCGTCCGCGGTCGCCAACCCCGCGACCGCCGCCCGGACGATGGATCGCCTGCGCGCCGCGGAGCGCCAGCCCCTCCTGCCCCGGGCCACGCTCGGCCGGTATGTGCCGGGCTCGGTCTTCAAGATCGTCACCGCGATCGCGGCGCTGGGCAGCGGCGCCGTCGGGCCGAACACGACCTATGAGGACCAGCCCGGGTCCGAAAAGCCCGGCTGGCTGATCGATGGCTTCCGCGTCCGCGACGGCCACCATTCCGGCACGGGCTCCACGCCCCTCGCGTTCGCCGAGGCGGTGGAGGCCTCGTGCAACATCTGGTTCGCGGAAACGGGCGTGCGGACCGGCGGGCAGGCGCTCGCCGACTGGGCCGCAAAGCTCGGGTTCGGGTCGCCGCTCGCGTTCGACCTGCAGACCGCGGCCTCGCAGGTCACGAACGGCGATGGCGCCGCCGGCGGCGGCTTCTCCGATCGCGTGGAGCTCGCGAATGCCGCCTACGGCCAGGGCGAGACGCTGGTCACGCCGCTCCAGATGGCGCTCGTCGCCGCGACCGTCGCGAACCACGGCAACCTGATGCGCCCGCACCTGGTGATCGAGGCGACCGGCAAGGGCGGCTCCACGACCATCGCACCGGAGGTGCTGTCCCGGGTCGTCGCGTCCGGGGTCGCCGACGAGATCGGCGCGGCGATGCGGCTCGCGGTCAGCGGCGACATTGGCCGGATCTTCACCGCCGGGGCCTCGGTGCGGAACCTCGCCGTCGCCGGCAAGTCAGGCACCGCCGAGCTCGATCCGAGCACCCGCCCGCACTCGTGGTTCATCGGCTTCGCGCCGTACGACGATCCCCAAGTCGCGATCGCGGTGATGGTCGAGAACTCCGGTGGCGGCTCGGTCAAGGCCTCGCCGATCGCCGGCGACATGTTCCGCGCCTGGCGCACCTGGGCGAACCAGTGACGGACGACGCCACCGAGCCCGCCGCGTCCGCTGCGCCGGCCGCCGAGGGTCTGTCGCCCGGCGGTTCGGACGCGACGGACCAGGAACGTCCGCTCGTCGAGCGGATCGGGCTGGGCGCGATCGCCCTGGTCTTCGCGGGGCTGTTCGGCGCGATCGGGATCGCCGCACTTGGCGCCGGCGAGCTGTTCCTCGGGGTCATGGCCTCGATCGGGGCGCTCATGACGCTGTGGGCCGCCGCCAGCACCCTCCGCCGCGGCTGAAGACGCCATTCTCGACAGCGATGTCACCGGCTGACGTTGGCGGGAACCTCTTCTGGTAGGCCGGGCGTACCATCCCGTGTCACCACCGAGGGCCGGGCCGCGTCTTCCCGCATTCGCGCGGCTCGTTGAGAGGGGCTCCAGCACATGAGCATGATCCAGCAGGCCGGGGACCGGGTCCTCGCGAACGTCGAGCGTGTCATCGTCGGCAAGCACAACGAGGTGCGGTTCGCCCTCGTCGCGCTGCTGTGCAAGGGCCACCTCCTGATCGAGGATGTCCCCGGGACCGGCAAGACCGTGCTCGCAAAGGCGATCGCGAAGAGCCTCGGCTCCTCGTTCCGGCGGATCCAGTTCACGCCGGACCTGCTGCCGTCCGACGTGACCGGCCTCTCGATCTTCAACCAGAAGACCCATGAGTTCGAGTTCCGGCCCGGCCCGATCATGGCCCAGGTGGTCCTCGCCGACGAGATCAACCGCGCGACGCCGAAGACCCAGTCCGCGCTCCTCGAGTGCATGGAGGAGCGCCAGTCGACGATCGACGGGACGACCTACATGATGCCGGACCCGTTCCTCGTGATCGCGACCCAGAACCCGATCGAGTACGAGGGCACGTTCGCCCTGCCCGAGGCCCAGCTGGACCGGTTCATGCTCCGGATCCGCCTCGGCTACCCCCAGGCGGTCGAGGAGGTCGTGATCCTCGACGAGCAGAAGCGCAAGCACCCGATCGACGAGCTCGAGGAGGTCTGCACGCTGGAGGAGCTGCTGGACATGCAGCGCCAGGTGCGCGAGATCTACGTCGACCCGACGGTCTCGGACTACATCGTCCGGCTCGTGGGCGGCACCCGCGACCACGGCGACATCTACCTCGGCGCGTCGCCCCGCGGGTCCATCGCGCTCTATCGCGCCGGCCAGGCCCTCGCCGGGCTGCTCGGCCGTGACTACGCGATCCCGGACGACATCAAGGCCCTGGCCGAGTCGGCCCTCGCCCACCGGCTGATCATCAAGACCAGCTCGTCCATCCACGACGTCCAGCCCGCGCAGGTCATTCGCGAGCTCCTCGAGTCGACGCCGGTGGGGGCCGCGGTTCGCGAGCCTTCCGTCGCCGACCTGAGCGCGAAGGCCACCGCCAACCGAGCCTCGAGCTAGGTCGAGCGTCTCCAAGGAGCACGAGCAGGCCGGGTAGCGACGAATGTTCCGCCGACTCCAGCTGCTGCTCCTCGGCGCGATCCTGGTGATCGCGGCCTTCTCGACCGGGCTGCCGTTCCTGTTCTACCTCGTCTACCTCGGCGTGCTCGTCGTGGGCGGCTCGTACGTGCTGACGCGGCTCGGGCTCGCCGATCTCGAGGCGGGCTACGCGGTCAACCAGCTCTCCGGCCACGTCGGTGACCGCATCCGGGTGACGTACACGCTGCGCAACACCAGCCGCATCCCGAAGCCCTGGCTGGAGATCCACAACCCGACCTCGCTGCCCGCCGGCCTGCCCGGTCGCGCGATCTCCCTGGGGGGCAACGCCGAGCGGTCGTGGCTGATCCGGACGCCGCTGACGCGGCGGGGGCACTTCCGCGTCGAGCCGCTCCAGATCCGCACCGGTGATCCGTTCGGGTTCTTCGAGTCGTCCGCGAGCGTCGGCTCGGGGATCAACGTGACCGTCTACCCGCGTCTCGAGCCGATCCCGCTCTGGCGTCTGCCGGCGGCGAGCCTCGACGGGAGCCACGCGATGCGCGAGCGGACGCTCCAGTCCACCCCGCTCGCGACGACCGTGCGGCCCTGGGCGCCGGGTGATGCGTTCAACCGGATCCACTGGAAGGCGACCGCCCGCCACGGCGACATCCACGTCAAGGAGTTCGACCTGGAGCAGACGGCGGACTGCTGGCTGATCCTCGATCTCGAGCGCGCGATCCAGCTCGGGAACGGCGACGAGTCGACCGTCGAGGTCGCCGTCCGCGCCGCTGCCGCGGTGGCCGACAAGGCCCTCGTCGAGAACCGCGCCGTCGGCATGACGATCAATGCCCACCGGCTGGCCCAGCTCCAGCCCGACCGCGGCGGCCGCCAGCACCTCAAGATCATGCAGCTCCTCGCCGCGGTCGAGGGCGATGGCTCCACCCCGATGTCGGAGGCGCTCGTCGCCAGCGTGCCGCGGATCCGGCGGGGCATGACCGCCGTCGTCATCACGGCATCGCTGGACCGTGGCTGGGTCAAGCCGCTGGCCACGCTCCGATCCCGCGGCGTCGCCTGCGTCGTGGTCGCGATGGACGTGCCCGCGTTCGAGCGCCGGGTGCAGGAAGACGCGGCCCGCAAGGCCGGCCTCGCCGCCATCGAGCAGCCGTTGCCCGAGACCACGGCGACCGCCCAGCAGTGGCGTGCCCTCCGCCACGCCCTGGCCGAGTTCGACATCGCCGTCTACCGCGTCGGGCCGACGCAGCCCCTCGCCGAGGCGCTGGCCTCGTGACCGCCGCGACCGCCACTGCATCGGCGGGCGTGAGCGCCGCGGCTCGCCGCATGCCGTTCCGCCCTGTCGAGGGCTGGCTGACCCTGTTCGCCACCGCCCTGATGGTCCTGGCGTTCGCGGGTTCGCTCGTGGACGCTCGATGGACCCCGACCTCGGCTGGGCCGCCCGAGTTCCTGTTCTGGGTGGGCCTCGTCGGCCTCGCGATGGGCATGCTCGGCGCCAAGATCGGCTGGGGACGCTGGCGGACCCACCTTGTCGGCGCGCTCTTCGCCGGCGTCTTCCTGCCCCTGATCGTCGGCGGGATCGTGCTCCAGACCCGCCTTGGGGCGGAGGTCGGCTGGGACCCGCAGGGTCTCGCGCAGCGGCTCGCCGCCTCGGACGAGGTGGCTCGACGGGTCTGGACGGACCTCGCGGAGCTGCGCCGACCGTTCACCACAGAAGCCGCCCACTACCACCTCGTCTTCGGGGCGTTGGTGTGGGGCGGCGGCCTCCTCGCCGGCTTCACCGTCTTCGGGCATCGGCGCCCGCTCGACGCCGTGGTCGTCCTCGGGCTGGCGCTGCTCGCGAACATGGCCCTCACCTCCCGCAATCCGGGCACGCAGCTCAACCTGCTCGTGCTGTTCAGCGCCGGCGCGCTCCTGCTCCTCATCCGGACCCACGTGTTCGAGGAGGAGGTCACGTGGACGAGGCGGCGCATCGGCGACCCCGCGGCGGTCGGCCAGCTGTACCTCCGCGGTGGCGCGGCGTTCGTCACCGCCGCCATCCTGGGCTCCGTCCTCCTGACGACGACCGCCTCCTCGGCGCCACTCCAGGGTCTGTGGCAGGACCTCCCGAGCAAGCTCCAGTTCGTCTCGGAGTTCTTCCAGAAGATCGCGCCGCCCGGCGCCTTCCGCTCGGCGGGCGGCATCAGCTTCGGGGGCAACGCGGTCACGAGCGGCCAATGGACGCCGAGCGACAAGACCGCCTTCCGGGCCCAGCTGCTGCCCTCCGAGGACCGCATGTTCAAATGGCGCGCCGGCGCCTATTCGATCTACAACGGCTTCGGCTGGGAGTGGGGGACCACGACCGACGCTCCGGCCGCGGCGCGCGATCCGGTGCTGGCCGGGCAGGGCGACGAGCCGAGCACGGTGGGACGGCGCCCGCTGACGGCGCTCGTGATCCCGGATGCCTTCCGCGACCCGATCATCCTGGGGCCCAACGAGATCCAGAGCGTCGACCGACCGACGGTCGGCAAGGTCGTCGGCGCCGACGGCTGGCTCTCCCGGATCGAATCGACCGAGTCGTTGAGCACCTACAACATCTCGGCGCTCGTGCCGGTGCTGCAGGACGTGCAGGGTGGCCTGACCCAGGCCCGCCTGCGCGCCGCCGGGACCGACTATCCCGCGGAGATCCGAACCATCTATGCCCAGCAGCTGCCGGACAACGCGCTCGGGCCCAATGCGACCGCGCTCCTCGACACCATCGTCGGGCTCGTGGAGGTCCCCGAGGGCGCGGACGCCAACAACCCCTACGACCTCGCCCGAACGATGGAGTCCTACCTCTCGAAGAACTTCGAGTACGACGTCGACGTCAGGGAGGCCCGCGACACCCAGTGCGCCGGCGTCTCGTCCGTGGAGTGCTTCGCCACCATCAAGCGCGGCTATTGCGAGTACTACGCCAGCACCATGGCGGTGCTCCTCCGCGCCCGGGGGGTGCCGGCGCGCATCGCCTATGGGTTCCTGCGTGGGGACCGGGGCCCCGACGGCCGGGAGGTCGTCGAGGGCCGCGCGGCGCACTGGTGGGTGGAGGTCTACTTCCCTGAAAGCGGCTGGGTGGAGTTCGATCCCACCGGCGGCGGGATCGGCCAGCCCGTGCCCCTCCCGTCGGGGTCTACCGGCCCGTCGACCCCTCGGCCGAGCCGGCCTGCCGCGACCTTCCGGGATGATCCGACCGTGCCGGGCGGGGGCACCACCCCAGGCGGGACGCTGACCGGAAATGGCATTGGGCCGTTCATCGCGATCGCGGTCATCCTCGCGATCGGGATCGGGGCGCTCGTCTTTGCCGCGTATCGGCGCACGCCGAACAAGCCGATGCATCCCGACCAGGCGTGGGGATCGGTGGCGCGACTCGCGAGTCGGATCGGCCTGGGCCCCCGCCCGTCCCAGACGGTCTTCGAGTTTGCCGGCGCCCTCGCCGACGAGGTGCCCACGGCGCGGCTCGAGCTGACGACCATCGCCAGGGCCAAGGTCGAGGTCGCCTACGGCCGGCAGGCCCTCGAGACCGACCGCCTGAAGCGGATCGCGCAGGCCTACCACCGCCTCCGCTTCGCGCTCCTGAGCCTCGTGATCCAGCGCGGGTTCCGACGGCGCCGCCGGAAGCCGGGGAAGCCCTAGAGGGCCCCGCTCTTCCGTCGCGCCTCGGCGGCGACGCGCTCGGCCTCCGTCTCGATGGAGGTCAGGTGATCCGTGGCGTTGTGCAGCCGCAGCCGCGGCCGGCCGTCGCGAATCTCCACGACCGTGATCCCGCAGAGCGCGAACGGCAGGGTCCAGAACCGCGAGAGCGGGTAGTCGAGCAGCGCCAGCATCGCGACCTTGAAGACGCCGTCGTGCCCCACGACGATCGACCACGGCTCGTCGGCCGGAACCTCGCCGTAGCCGAGGACCTGGGAACGGGTGCCTCGCGGCTCGGCTGCGACGTCCGCGAGGTCGGCGAGCAGCTGCCGAAGCGCCACCCGGACTCGCACGTCCACGTCGGCGATCGACTCGCCGCCGGGCGCCCAGGCGGTCAACGGATCCTGGCGCCACGCCGTGAGCACGTCGCCCCAGCGCTCGGTCACCTCCGTGCTCGGCAGCCCCTCCCATTCGCCCTGGCCGATCTCGAGAAGGCCGTCCTCGGGGCGCAGGGCCACGGGCGCGACGATGGCGTCCTCGCCCCGGCCCCCGCTCACGGCACGTCCGATGACGGTGGCCGTCTCCGCGGCCCGGAGCAGCGGCGAATGGACGATCTGAAGGGGCGCGCCGGCGGGCAACGGGAGGGTGGGCTTCCGATTCCGCCGCGCGATCCGCCGCGCGGTGAGCAGCGCCTGCCGCTGGCCCAGGTCGGACAGGGGTGAGTCGCCCTGGCCCTGGAACCGCCCCTCGGCGACCCATTGCGACTCGCCGTGACGGACGAAGGCGATCACCGCATCGAGGCCCGTGGGGATGATCGGTGGAATCGGCTCCGCCGCGGCAAGATCCTGCTCGGCTTCCGGGGCGTCCGGCGCCGCCTTGTTCTCGTCCCCCGATGTCATGGCAGCGGGCCGAGGCGGATCACCCAGAGGTCCATCACGCCCTCGTCGGCGCGGATCGCAGCCGCGAGATCGGGCCGGACGTCGTCGTCGACGGTCAGGATCATCAGGGCGTCGGCGCGCGGCGCGGAGCGGGCCACGTACATCGCGTTGATGTTCACGTCGGCCTGGCCAAGCAGCCCACCGATCCGCCCGATCGTGCCCGGCCGGTCACGGTGGCGGGTAATGAGGATGAGCTCCGATGCCGCCATATCGAGGCGGTAGTCGTTCAGCCGGACGATTCGGAGCTCGCCCCCGGCGACCGTCCCGCCAACCGCGATCTGGCCGTTCCCGGCGTTCGTCGAGACCGTGAGAGCGGCGTGGAACCCACCGGCCTCGGCGGTCTTGCGCTCGGTGACGGTGATCCCCCGGGCCTTCGCGAGCAGGCCGGCGTTCACGAGGTTCACCCGCTCGGTCGTGGCCATCTCCAGGATCCCGCGGAGGACCGCGGCGGTGAGCGGCCCCGACTCGGTCCTGGCGAGCTCGCCTGCCAGCTCCACGGTCAGCGAGCCCACGCCGGACCGTGCGAACTGGGCGAGGAACTTCCCGAGCGTCTCGGCGAGCGGCAGGAACGGCCCGATCGCCTGCTCGGCCTCGGCGCTGAGCAGGGGCGCGTTGACCGCGTAGCGCGCGGCGCGTCCCGCGAGCACGTCGGCGACCTGCTCCGCGATCTCCTCCGCGACCGCGACCTGGGCCTCGGCGGTGGACGCACCGAGGTGCGGCGTGAGGACGGTGTTGGGAGCCTCCAGGAGCGGAGACCCGGTTGGCGGCTCGTCGACGAACACATCGATGCCGGCGCCGCCGAGGCGGCCTTCCCGGAGCGCGTCGGCGAGCGCCGCCTCGTCGACGATCCCGCCGCGGGCGACGTTGAGCACGAAGGCGCCGGGCTTCATCTTCGCGATGGCGGCGGCATCGAGCAGCGCCGTGGTGGTGCGGGTCAGGGGCACGTGCACCGTGACCGCGTCGGATCGCGCCAGCAGCGCGTCAATGCTGACGAGCTCCACGCCACGCAGCGCGGCCTGCTCCGCGGTGACGTACGGGTCGCTGCCGAGCAGCGTCATCCCGAGCCCGCGGGCCCGCTCCGCCACCGCGACCCCGATCTTTCCGAGCCCGATGATCCCGAGCGTCCGGCCGCGCAGCTGCACGCCCTGGAGCGGCCCGCGCGTCCACTCGCCGCGGCGCAGCGAGGCGTCGGCGGCCGGCACCCGGCGCGCGAGGGCCATCAGGAGCGCGATCGTGTGCTCCGCGGCCGCGATCGTGTTGCCGGTCGGGGCGTTGACGACGGTGATGCCCGCGCGCGTCGCCGCGTCGAGGTCGACGTTGTCGACGCCCACGCCGGCGCGACCCACCACCTGCAGCCGGGCGCCCGCGGCGATCAGCTCCCGATCGACCTGGACCTGGCTCCGGACGATGAGGGCGTCGGCACTGGCGACGGCCTCCCGCAGCGCCTCGGGCGAGAGGCCTGTTCGCACCTCGACCTCATGGCCGGCGGCCCGGAGCGCCTCGATTCCCTCGGGCGCGATCGACTCGGCGACCAGGACGCGCATCGCCGCTCCTCGCGTCGGCGAGCCGTCGCGATCGAGCGTCGACGCCGTGGGTGTCTCGATCAAGCCGGCTGGAGCGCCGTCGCGCCCGAGGCCTGGCTGGCGGCGGCTTGCGCGGCGGCGACGGCGGCGCCTCGCTCGACCGGCCGGCCCCACTCGATCGATACGGCCTCGATCGTCTCGAGCGCCTCCAGGATCTCGTCCAGCGTCACGGAGCCGAGATGGCCCATCCGGAAGACCTGCCCGGTGAGCTTGCCCTGGCCGCCGGCGAGGACGAGGTCGCGCTGCTTGATCGCGCCGTTGAATGCCTTCCAGTCGAGGCCCTCGGGAATCTTCGCCGCCGTGACGGTCTTGGATCGCACCGGTGGATCCGCGAAAAGCTCGAAGCCGAGCGCCTCGATGCCCGCCTGCGCCGCGGCGGCGCAGGCGACGTGGCGGGCGAAGACGCCGGCCTGGCCTTCCTCGTTCATGAGGCGGATGCCCTCGTCGACCTGGAAGGCCACGGCAATGGCGGGAGTCCACGGGGTCTCGCCCGTGGTCATCGCGTCGAGGTGCTTCCTGAGGTCGAGGTAGAAGCGCGGCATCTTCGCCGTCGCCATGGCTTCCCAGGCCCGCTTCGATGCGGCGACCATCGCCAGCCCTGGCGCGGCCATCCACGCCTTCTGCGAGGCGGTGGCGACCACGTCCACGCCCCACGTGTCCATCTCGAACGGCACGGCGCCGAGCGACGAGACGGTGTCGACGAGGATCAGCGCGTCCTGAGCCGCGTCCCGGATGACGGGCGCCAGGTCCCTGATCGGGTTCATCACCCCGGTGGACGTCTCGTTGTGCGTCAGCAGCACGGCCTTGTACTCGCCTCGGGCCGCCTCGAGGCGCTCCATGACCTCATCCGGCGCTGCTGCCCAGCCCCATTCCGCTCCCACCCGGTCGACGCTCGCGCCGTACGCCTCGGCGATCTTCGCGAAGCGGTCGCCGAACGCGCCGATGGAGACGGCCAGGACGCGATCGCCGGGCGACAGCGTGTTCACGATGGCCGCCTCGAGGCCGCCCGTGCCGGCGCAGGACAGGATCGCGATGTCGCTCGTGGTCCCGAAGTACGGCTTCATCCCGGCCTGCAGCCGGAGGAGCAGCTCTTTGAACTCGGGCCCGCGGTGGTTGATCATCTGGCGGGCGCCGGCCTCGCGGACGGTGGGCGGCAGCGACGTCGGGCCGGGGATGCGCAGGTTGGGCTCGGAGCGGGTCACGAGGGCCTCCGGGATTGGTTCGGGCGGGGGGTTCGGGCGACGCGCGGATGGTCGCATGCCCGGCGAAGGGCCGCCAATGGCCGCCGGTTACAAGGCTGTTTCGCCGGCGACACCGGGACGCGGCGGCTCGGCGGCCATGGTGGCAAGCCATCGTTCCCGCCCGGCCGCCTCGGGCCATCGACAGGAGTGCCACCCGTGACTGGGAACCCTCGACGCGGCATCGCCCTCGCCGTTGCCGTGGCTTTCGCCCTGGCCCCGGCGGCAGCCGGCACGGCGCTCGCCGACACGGGCGCGACGAACGACGTCTACGAGGTCAACGAGGGTGGGACCCTCGTGATCGACGCCCCGGGCGTCCTCTCGAACGACACCAACGACGCCGGCACGCCATGTGTCACGGGCATCGGCGCCCAGGAGCTGATGGGCAACCTCGGCGACAACGACAACACCGGCTGGCGCTCGGACGGGTCCTTCACCTTCACCCCCTACGAGTGGTGGAACGGCGAGACGTCGTTCATCTACGGCATGACCAAGCTCGACGAGGTGAACACCTGCACCGGCGCGGCGGACGACCAGGGGATCGTCACGATCCGCGTTCTCGCGGTCAACGACGCACCAACCGCGGTCCTGGTGCTGACCTGCCTCGACACGATCCGGGTCAGGGCCAACTCGGGTCCCTACGACGACCCCCAGCACTGCACCGAGATGCATAACTGGGGACCGATCGACGAGAACACCCAGGCGATCGACGAGTGGGTCGTCACCACGAACCGACCGGAACTCTTCTCGGAGCAGCCCAAGGTCACGATCTTCGACATCACCTACGGCCAGCTCCACTTCACCCCCGCGCCGGACGCGAGCGGCGTTGCCGAGGTGACCGTTCGGGGTCGCGATGACGGCGGCACGGCGCGCGGCGGCCAGGACCTGAGCAACAAGCTGACGTTCTCGATCCGGATCGCGGCCGCTCCAACGGAGCCGCCCGCCACGGAACCGCCGGCGACCGAGCAGCCCAGCTTCGATCCCGGGATGCCATCGACAGCGCCAACCGCCGATCCGCCGCCGGCGCCGTCGGCAAGCGCGGACGCGTCGAGCCCCGAGCCGACGACCGGCGAGGTCGCGAGCGACCCGACCGGGTTCGCCTCCGGATCGTCGGGCCTTATCGCGGCCGTCCTGGTCATCGGGATCCTGGCGATCGGCGCAGGACTCCTGGCGCCGCGCCTCATCCAACGAGGGCGCCAGAAGCCCTAGCAGCCTGGCCCGGCCGGTCGGGTGACGGGTGGCACCGCGCCCTGGGCCACCGATCCTCAGGCGTGCGGGCGCATCGTCGTCAGGTACGTCTCGCCGTCGACCTCGGTGAAGGAGTCGAACTCGACGAGGGAGCCGTCCGCCCTCGGCATCCGGAACCGCGATTCGGCCCGGCCGGCCTCGGCGAGGATCTGGAGCATGGCCGCGACCTGCTCGGTGGATCCCGGGATCACGAGCTCCTGCCAGTGGTGGCCGACGAGCTCCCGCCCGAGAAGCTGCCTCGCCGCATCGTTGGCGTCGATGATCAGCGCCTGGGCGTCGTATCGAACGCGGGCGAGGGACGCATCCGTCCACCAGCCTGACGCGGTGTCGTCGGCGTCGTCCGGCTCGCGGGTCACGAGCCAGTGGTCCTCGGCGACGGTGACGTCGGCGCGCGGGTACAACCGGCGCAGCCGCATCGCCAGGCCGTCGGCGTTCGGCTCCGGCATCCGGGAGAGCGATCGCTCGACATAGCCGCGGAACGCGACGTCCGTCTCCGGCCGGCAGCGCAGGAGCGGCGGCTCCGGCGCCGTCGGGAGCGGCCCGACCTCGACCTCGTGGGCGAGCCGGAGGACGGCGTGGATCCGATCCTCCTCTCGCCAGATGTGGGTGTCGATGGCGATCACGTAACCCGACGAAGGTCGCATCCGAAGGGTGGCCGTGAGCTCGCCACCACCCTGGACCGCATCGAGGATCGCGAGCGAGTCGTCGAGCGTTCCGGGGGCGACGAAGTCCGTGAGGTGCCGAGCCCCGAGCTCGGTCGGCGGCATCCCGAGCAACCCGAGCGCCGTGGCGTTGCCATCCGCGATCCAGCCGTCGAGCGTCGTGGACAGCCGCGGGAGCTCCGGTTCCTGCCACCACGGGCCGTCGAGGTCGGCGTGCCAGCCACCATCCCGGTAGACATACCAGGCAGGTGCTTCGCCGGCCAGCTCCCGGGCGCGCACCACCGCCCGCGGGAAGACCGAACGCAGGCGCGCCTGGAGCGCGGCCGCGCTCTTGGTGTCGCGATCCTCGAGCAGCCGCTCCGCGATCTGGGCGAAGGCGCTGTCGCCGATCGGGATGGTCATGAGCCGGACGCGCGGCGATTGCGGGATGGGATCTCCTTCGAGGCCGATATTGCCGATGCGACCGCGAGGGTACCGATTGGCGTGGGTTCAGTCTGCGGCGTCTCGCTTCTGGGTGTCGGCCAGCTTCCGGCGGCCCGCTTCGCGCTGCTTCAGGATCTGTCCCCCGGCACCGCGCGCCGCTTCCGGCGCCGGGATCGGGTTCCTGGGCGTGCGCCCGGCCTCGCGAGCGGCGGTTCGGGCGGCGGCCCGGCGAGCGAGTCGTTCGGTGATCGTCGCCTCGTAGCCCTGGTCGGTGGGCAGGTAGTAGTGCCGGCCGTCGAGCTCGTCGGGCAGGTAGCGCTGGTCGATGTCGGAGCCCTCGAAGTCCGGCGGATAGCGATAGCCGACGCCGATCCCGTGGTGCTTCAGTCGGGGGTTTGCCGCCGTGCGAAGGTGGAGCGGCACCGGCAGCGACCCGCGGGTCTCGACGTCTCCGACCGCGGCCCAGTAGGCGGTGCCGGAGCGGTTCGACTTCGGGGCGGTCGCGATGTAGGTGGTCGCCTGGGCGAGGGCGTACTGCGCTTCGGGCAGCCCCACATGGTCCAGCGCCTGGGCCGCGGCCACCGCGACCTGCAGCGCGCGGGGATCGGCGTTCCCCACGTCCTCCGAGGCGCTGATGATCAGCCGGCGGGCGATGAAGCGAGGGTCCTCGCCGGCGGCGACCATCGCGGCGAGCCAGTACAGCGCCGCGTCGGCGTCGTTGCCGCGGAGGCTCTTGATGAACGCCGAGACGGTGTCGTAGTGGCCGTCGCCCGCGCGGTCGTACTGGAGGATCCGCTGCTGCGCGGCGGCCTCGATGTCGGGGAGGCGAGGGGAGACCTTGCCGGCCGCGTCGCGCGCGCCCTCGGACTCCGCGAGTGCGACCGCGCCCTCGAGGACGTTGAGCGCCACCCGAGCGTCGCCGCCGGAGATCGAGACGAGATGCTCGAAGGCCTCGTCCGCGATCGAGAGGCCGTTGCCGTCCTCGGGCCCCAGCGTGCCGGCCAGGCCCCGGTCGGGGTCCTCGATGGCCCGCCGGATGACCTTCGCGATGTCCTCGTCGGTGAGGGGCTCCAGGCGCCACACGCGGAGGCGCGAGAGGAGGGCGGAGTTGACCTCGAAGTAGGGGTTCTCGGTCGTCGCCCCGATCAGGGTGACCGTGCCGTCCTCGACGTGCGGGAGCAGCGCGTCCTGCTGGGCCTTGTTGAAGCGGTGGATCTCGTCGATGAACAGGATCGTCCGCTTGCCGTTGAGCGCGAGCCGTTCCTGGGCGGTGACGATCGCGCTGCGGACCTCCGCCACGCCGGACATGACCGCCGAGAGCGTGATCAGGTCCGCGCCGACGGCATCCGCCAGAATCCGCGCCAGGGTGGTCTTGCCAGTGCCCGGCGGTCCCCACAGCAGCAGCGAGGTCAGATGACCGCGCGAGACCGACTTGCGGAGCGGCCCCTGCTCACCGACCAGGTGCTGCTGGCCCTCGAACTCGTCGAAGGTGCGCGGTCGCATGCGGGCGGGGAGTGGCTGGCGCTCGGGCGGCGGCTGGAAGAGGGCCTCGGGTCTGGCGCCGGTGACGCGATGAGCTGGCACCTGGCCAGTCTAGGACGAGCTACCGCGGCTTCAGCGACAACCAGGGAGTGAAGAGCTGCGGCTCGGGGCCGGTGAGGTTCGCGCGGATCTCCGCGTTCGGGTCGCCCAGGAGCTCGCCCTCGACCGCGCCCGTCTGGAGCACTGCCTTCGAGACCTCAGCCATGTTCCGACCGTGCTCGAGCAATGCCTCAGAGCTCGCGAACCGCTCGATGACGACCGCCTCCGACTCGTCCTCGTTGAAGAAGACCGAGTATTCGAGGGTGCCGGGCTCCTTCGCCTGGACAATCTCCATCGCGTGCGCGCACCAGCGCTTGTATTCCTCGACCTGGCCGGGATCGAACTTGAATCGCGCCACGCCGATCAGCTCGCCCATGGTCAGACCGCGCCGGGGCCCATCACGTTGAGCACGATGTAGATCACGGCGAGGATGGCGATCATCAAGCCGCCCGTCAGGAGGAAGCGGCGGACGTCGCGGGCGACGTAGGCGTACTCGTGGGCCGCGCGGACCGACAGCGACTGGTTGATGTCGCCGGCTAGGCGCGAGGGGCCGTCGTCGGCGCGCTGGCGGCGCCGGAGCGACTCGGCGATCGCGGCCTTCTCGCGAGCGGCGACCTGGGCCTCGAGCTCGGCGGCTCGGTCGACCTCCGACTCGGTCAGGCCGGAGCGGCTCGCCACCCTCGGCGCGTCGTCCGGGAGGTCGACTGGGATCGGCGCGTCCGCGGCGGAGACGGGTCGGGCGGGCTGCGGACCTCGGGCGCCGGCGCTCGGTCGATCGGCGCGCTTGGCGCCGGGTCGAGCGGTCGTTCGATCGGAATATCGGGTTCGTTTGGCCATGGCCGCGGAAGGATAGCACCGGCCTCCCGGGTCCCGGCTCGAGGTGATCCCGGGTCGATCGGCGGGCGCTAGACTCGGCTGACCGCCCCGCAGGAGGACGCTCCGATCGATCTCGATGCGCTCGTCTCGGCCAACATCGGCTGGATCGTCGTCGGGCTCGTGGTCGTCGTCCTGGCCCTCGTGCTGGCCGTCGTCGGGCTGATCCGGCGCTCGCGCAGGCTCGGTCGGCGGCTCGAGAGCATCACCCGTGGGAGCGACGACCAGTCGCTGGAGGCGGTGCTCGGCAGTCATCTTGATCGCGTCCGGCAGGTCGTTCGCGATGTCGACCTCGTGGCGGCTCGGACGGCGGTCCTCGAGCGGGACCTGCAGGGCTCGTTCGGGCGGGTGGGGCTGGTGCGGTTCAACCCGTTCGAGGACACCGGCGGCAACCAGAGCTTCGCGCTCGCGCTCCTCGATGGTCGTGGTGATGGCTTCGTCATCTCGAGCCTGCACGCCCGGGCGGGAACTCGCGTGTACGCGAAGGCCGTGGCCGGCGGCGCGTCCGAGTCCGCCCTCTCATCCGAGGAGTCCGAGGCGCTGCGGCAGGCGCTCGGGCCCGCAGCCGGCGGATCCGCCTGACGATGCGCGGGAGGGCTGGTGGCGTGTCAGCAGAGCTGTCACGGCTGCCGGCCATCCTCCTCGCATGCCCCCACTCCGACCGGCCCCGGACCCGATGATCCGGACGAGATCTCGACGCCGTATCCGCCCGCTGGAGCAGATCCCGGTGTGGCATGGGTTCGAGACGGCGGTCGCGGCCGCGGACCCGGCGCGCGACGGTGCGCCGACGTCACCGACGGGGATCGACGCCCTCCTGGCGGGGCTCAACGCCGAGCAGCGCCGCGCGGTCACGCACGGGGACGGGCCGCTCCTCGTGGTCGCGGGCGCGGGCACCGGCAAGACGCAGGTGATCACGCGTCGGATCGCATGGCTGATTGCGACCCGGCGGGCGAAGCCGTCGGAGATCCTGGCCCTGACGTTCACGGACAAGGCCGCGGAGGAGATGCAGCTCCGCGTGGACCAGCTCGTTCCGTATGGCTACGCGGATACCGCCATCTCCACGTTCCACGCCTTCGGCGATCGGCTGATCCGCGAGTTCGCGTTCGAGCTCGGGCTGGCGCCTGACGTCCGCGTGCTGACGCGGGCAGAGGTCATCGTCTTCATGCGCGAGCGCCTGTTCGAGCTCGGGCTGCAGGAGTACCGGCCGCTTGGCGACCCCACGCGCTTCCTGGGGGCACTTGCGTCGCTGTTCGCACGGTGCCGCGACGAGGACGTCGCGCCGGCTGCCTACCTCGCCCACGCCGAGCGGCTCGCGGAGCGCGCAGGCGTGCTGGCCTCGGCCGCGGAGGGTGTCGACGCGGGCGAGGCTGATCGGGACGCGGCCCTCGCGGCCGGCGACGAGGCGCGGCGCCAGGGCGAGCTTGCCCGGGCATATGCGAGCTACACGGGCCTGCTCCGCGAGCACGGCTCCATCGACTTCGGGGACCAGGTCGAGCTGGCGCTCCAGCTCCTGCGCGAATCCGCCGCGGCGCGCGAATCGCTGCGGGACCGCTACCGCTACATCCTGGTCGATGAGTTCCAGGACACCAACCGGGCGCAATCGGAGCTGGTGGCAACGCTCGCCGAGCGGCATCGCAACGTGACGGTGGTGGGGGACGACGATCAGTCGATCTATCGCTTCCGCGGCGCGGCGATCAGCAACATCCTCGAGTTCCGCGATCGCTATCGCGGCGCCCGGACCGTCGTCCTGCGGCGCAACTACCGCTCGCTCGCGCCGATCCTTGATGGCGCCCACCGCCTCGTCCGCTTCAACGATCCGGACCGGCTCGAGGTCAAGGTCGGGATCTCCAAGCGGCTGATCCCTGAGCGGAGCGATCGCGCCGCCGCGCCCGTTCGGCATCACGTGTTCGGCACCGCGCCGGAGGAGGCCGACTGGATCGCCGGCGATATCAAGCGGCGGGTCGCCGATGGCGCCGCGCCACGAGATCACGCGGTCCTGGTGCGCGCGAACGCGGATGCCGACCCCATCCTTCGGTCCCTCAACACCGCCGGGGTGCCGTGGCGGTTCTCCGGCTCATCCGGCCTCTACGCCCGCCCGGAGGTCCGGCTCCTGCTCTCGCTCCTGCGAGCGGTGGCCGATCCCGCGTCGAGCGTCGATGTCTATGCGCTCGCCGCTTCGGAGCGATACGGCATACCCGGGGCGGACCTCGCGGAGGTCGCTGGCTCGGCGCGCCGCCGCCATCGATCGATCTTCGAGGTCCTCGAGGAGCTCGAGGACCAGCCCGCGCTCCTCCGGCTGACCCCGGCGGGACGGAAGCCCCTCGCCCGGCTCACCGACGACCTGCGGCGGTACCGCGAGCTCGCACAGCGCCGGCCGGCCGGCGAGGTGCTCTACGCCTTCCTCCGCGACAGCGGCTGGCTGGCGGATCTCGCCGGCGCCACGAGCGTGGCGGCAGAGGAGCAGCTGGCCAACATCGGCCGGTTCTTCGACATCATCCGGACCCAGTCGGCCCTCCTCGCGGACGATCGCGCCGTCTTCCTCGCCCGGCACCTCGCCACCCTGATCGAGGCCGGCGATGATCCGGCGACCGCGGACCCGGACCCGGATGTGGACGCGGTCCACGTGATGACGGTCCACAAGGCAAAGGGGCTGGAGTTTCCGGTCGTCTTCCTGCCCGGCCTCGTGGCGGATCGCTTCCCGGCCCGCTCCCGGCGAGAGCCGCTCGCCATGCCGCTCGAGCTTGTCGACGAGATCCTGCCCGAGGGCGACGGACATCTCCAGGAGGAACGGCGCCTGTTCTACGTGGCGATGACGCGCGCCCGAGACGAGCTGGTCCTGAGCCACTCCGCGGAATCGTCCGGTGGGCGGGCCCGTCGGGTGTCGCCGTTCGTCCTGGAAGCGCTCGATCTGCCCACGGCGGGGTTCACCGGTGCGCTGCCGACCGCGGTGCACGCCTCCGGCCCGCTCCAGCGGATCGCGGCAGCAGAAGGCCCGGTGGAGGCGCCGGAAGTGGACCGCTCCGCGATCCAGGGCCCGCTGACACTCAGCCACTCGGCGATCGACGACTACCTGACCTGCCCGCTCCGCTACAAGTACGCCCAGGTCGTCCGGGTCCCCACGACGCCGCATCACTCGATGATCTACGGCTCGGCGCTCCACAAGGCGGCCCAGGAGTTCCACCGCTCGCAGGCGCGCGGCAAGCCGCTGACGGAGGACGAGCTGCTCGCGGTCTTCGACGCGGCCTGGACCAACGAGGGGTTCCTCTCCCGCGAGCATGAGTCCGCGCGGCTGGAGGCCGGCCGGGCCGCGCTCCGCCAATTCCGAGAGACCCAGCTGCAGCCCGGCACGGTCGTCCCGGCGTGGGTGGAGCGGGAGTTCGCGTTCGCGCTCGGCGGGGATCGCGTTCGCGGCCGCTTCGATCGCGTCGACATCGTGCCGGTCGCCGCCACGTCGGCGAGCGTCACCGGGGAGACGGTCGCGGAACCACCGGCGCTGCTCCGGGCGGACGTCCTCGAGCCCATGCTCGAGCTCCTCGGCCCCGAGGAGGTCACGATCACGGACTACAAGAGCAGCGACGTCCGGGATCCCGCGGTGGCGAAGCAGCGCGCTCGTGAATCGCTCCAGCTGCAGATCTACGCGATGGCCTACGAGGCGATGACGGGCCGCCTGCCCGACGCGGTGCAGCTCCACTTCCTCGACTCGGGCCTGGTGGGCCGAGCGGAGGTGGAGCCGGCGAGGCTCGAGAAGGCCCGCCAGAAGATCGCGACGGCGGCGGCGGGGATCCGGTCGCGCGACTACACCCCCAAGCCGGGCACCCTCGCGTGCACCTACTGCCCGTTCCGCGACATCTGCCCGTCGAGCGTCGCGCGCTGAGGTGGGGGACTCCGAGGTGCTTCGGGTCGCGGCGATCACGCTGGACTTCGGCAACACCCTCGTGCGCGTGGATCGCCCGGGGTTGCGCGGCGTCGTCGAGCAGACCGCGGACGCCCTCCTCCACGCCGGAGTCGTTGCGGACCGCGACGGTTTCCTCGCCGCACGGTCGGAGGAGCGCGATCGGCAGTTCCGAGAGGAGGTCCCGCAGTTCCGCGAGGTGGACATCGACCAGCGCGCGGTTCGGGTGCTCGCCCGCCAACGCGGAATGGCGGCGCCGCCCGAGGAGCACCGCTGGGACGACCGGGCTGCGGCCGCCCATGTCCGGCCGGGGGAGATCGAGGCGGTCATCGACGCGTACAGCGCGGCGTTCGTGGACGGGATGCGGCCCGTTGACGACGCCGCCGACACGATGCGGCGGCTGCACGAGGAGGGCTTCGTCCTTGGGATCCTCTCGAACTGGCCCCTGGCGGTGACCATCGACCGATTTGCCAAGGCCCAGGGTTGGACCCCGTTCCTGCGCGCGATCGTCGTCTCGCAGCGCGTCGGGACCATCAAGCCCCACCCGTCCATCTTCCGCGCTGCCGAGGTCGCCCTCGGGATCCAGGCGGCGAGTGGCGCCCCGACATCGATCCTGCACGTCGGCGACGACTGGGCCGCGGACGTCGTCGGCGCGACGCGGGCCGGATGGCGGACCGCGTACCTCCAGAACCGCCAGGCGGACACGCCGCTCCCGACTTCGGAGCCCGGTGACGGGCTGGACGGGCCCGAGCGCGTCGTCGCGGACCTGGTCATCGACGAGCTCGCCGACCTCGTCGGCGGGGTGGCGCTGGATCGTGTCGCAGTGGCGGCGATGTCGCGGGTCCGCGGCTAGGAGGCCCGGCATGCGATCGCGGGACCGTCGATTGACCCTCGCCCTGTTCGGCCTGGCGCTCCTCGGCTGGACCGCCGTCGGGATCGTCGCGCTCAATGTCGACCCGAGGTCCAGCCCGGAGGCGGGATTCATGGGTGCCGGGGTTCTGGGGGTCGCGGCCGCCGCGACCACGGCCCCGCTGCTGTGGCTCATCGGCTTCGCACGCCAGCGCCGGATCGCCTACCGCGGCGACTGGCTCCGCGCGGTCCGCCGGGGCGCATGGATCGGCCTGCTCGTGGCGCTCTTCGTGATCATGCGGATCAACGGCCTCTTCCAGCCGCAGATCGGCCTCTTCCTCGTCGCGCTCGCGATCGTCGCGGAGGTGACGCTCACGGCGGGAAGTCCGAATCGCCGGTAGGACGCGGCTCTGACGGGTGGTAGCATGCCGGCCAGGCGCCCCGCTGGACGGCGGATCCGAACCGGCGGCGTCGAACGTGACCGGCCACCCGCACCCTTCCGCGGACCGGTCCGGAGGATCGACGTGAGCAAGCGCCCGTCGCGCCCGTCCGCCAGCGGCACGCGCCCCAGCAATGGAACCGCGAGCCGAGCCCCCAACGAGAGCTCGCCTTCGCCGGGCACCCACGCCACCAACGGCACCATCGGCGAGTACGGTCGGCAGTGGGGTTGGGACGCCGATTTCGAGACGTTCACCAACTTCGACCTGCCGACCTACGTCGGCCCGACGAGCTTCGCCAACCTGCCGTGGATCGAGGATTCCGCCGAGCTGAGGCGACTCGCCGTCGACGTTGCCATCGTCGGCGCGCCGTTCGACGACATGGTCACGCACCGCCCCGGCGCCCGGTTCGGGCCGCGGGCGATCCGCGAGGCCCAGAACAGCACCGGGAACCTCAACTCCCTGCAGCTCGACGTGCGCCCCTTCGAGGAGCTGACCGTCGTCGACTCCGGGGACGCCAACATCGTCCCTGCCCTGTACCAGCGCGGCCACGCGATGATCTACCGCAAGGTCCGCGAGGTCGCGGCGACCGGCGCGATTCCGATCGTGCTCGGCGGCGATCACTCGATCACCTGGCCGAGCGCGAGCGCGGTCTCCGAGGTTCGGAGGCCCGGCAGCATCGGGATCGTCCACTTCGACGCCCACGCTGACACGGCGCCGGACTCGTTCGGCCAGCTCGCCGGCCACGGCTCGCCGATGCGGCGGCTCATCGAATCCGGCGCGGTGGCCGGCAAGAACTTCGTGCAGGTGGGGCTCCGCGGTTATTGGCCCCCGACCTCCGTCCTCGACTGGATGCGCGAGCACGGCCTCCGCTGGCACCTGATGACCGAGATCGAGCGGGATGGCGCCGAGGCGGTGGTGGACCGCGCGATCGCCGAAGCCCTCGATGGGCCGGACGCGATCTACCTCTCCGTCGACATCGACGTCGTCGATCCCGGGTCGGCGCCCGGCACCGGGACGCCGGAGCCGGGCGGGATGCTCCCGCGAGAGCTGCTTCGGGCCGTCCGGCGCATCGTCGGCAGCGTGGAGCTGGCGGGGATGGACATCGTCGAGGTCTCGCCACCGTACGACTGGGCCGAGTCGACCGCCGCCATCGCGAATCGCTGCGCCCTCGAGGCGATCTCCGCGCTCGCCGTGAAGCGCCGCGCCGGCAGCCCGGTGCGATACGAGGGAGCGTCGGAACACGAGGCGAAGCGATCGCCGGCCCGGAGCGGCGCGGCCCGCGCCGCCGCCCCGCGTTGACGAGCGAGGCCGCCGAGCCGAACGCCGTCGCGAGCCGCGCCCTCGCCCGCCTCTACGACCTCGATCTCGCCGAGGAGCCGGGCGATGTCGAGCTCTACCAGGCCCTCGCTCGACGGACGGGCGGGCCGGTCATCGAGCTCGCGGTCGGGAGCGGCCGGCTCGCGATCCCGCTCGCCCGCGACGGCCACGAGGTCGTCGGCGTCGATCTGGATCCGGCGATGCTGGAGCGCGGTCGCGAACACGCCCGGGCCGCCGACGACGGGGCCGAGGGACGTCTGACCCTCGTCGAGGGCGACCTGACCGACGCCGCGACCCTCCCCGACGTCGCTCGCCGCGGTCCCTACGGGCTTGCCTTCATCGGGCTCAACTCGATCCTCCTCCTCGCCTCGGCCGAGCGCCAACGTGCCGCGATCCGCGCCCTCGCGAGCGTCCTTCGCCCGGGTGGCGTCGCCATCATCGACGCGTGGCAGCCGACGCCCGCGGACCTCGTCGCCTTCGACGGGCGCCTCTCGCTGGAGTGGCTGCGCCGCGATCCCGAGACCGGCAACGACGTGACCAAGACCGCTGCGGCGTGGTTCGACTCGGCCGCCCGCCATGTCACGCTGACGACCATCTTCGAGGAGGGCCAGCCTGGCGGGCCCGTCGTCCGCTGGACCCGCGTCGACGCCCTTCGCCTCGTGACCGCGGACGAGCTGACCTCCTGGGCGGAGGCCGCCGGCCTCGAGGTGGAGCAGCTCGCGGGAGACCACGACCTGAGCGCGCTCGCGCCAGGGTCGGAGCGGGCAATCCTGGTCGCCCGGAAGCCCGCGACCGGCTGACCTCCCGAGCTCGGAATAGCCCGGAAGGACTATGCGGGCGGTGTCAGGTGGCACCCCCGGACCGGCCGTCACACCGTGCTAACGTTTCTGCGATGGCATCCGCCGATCAGATTCGCCTGCTCCTCGTCGAGGACGTGCCCCAGGTCGCGCAATACGTCCGCGGCCTGCTCAATGCCCAGAATCAGGTGCGGCTCGTCGACATCGTGGCCGACGGAACGCAGGTGTCCCAGCGGATCGCCGAGCACCGCCCCGATGTGATCGTCATCGACGCGCTGCTCCAGGGCCGCGTCCGCGGCATGCAGCTGGTGAAGCAGCTCCACGATGCCAAGACCGGGATCCCGGTCGTCGTCCTGACGGTGCCCCAGAACCCCGTCTCGGTTGAGCCGAACAAGGGCATCGACGAGGTCCTGTCGATGCCGTTCAACGGCTACGACCTGATGAGCCGGGTCACGGGCGTCCACAAGGCGGCGAACGCCGGCAGCGACAAGGCGCCAAGCCGGCTGGTGGTCGTGTTCGCGCCGAAGGGCGGCGTCGGCAAGACCACGATTGCCTTCAACCTCGCCGTCGCCGCCTCCGCGATGGGCCTCAAGACGGCCCTCGTCGACGGGAGCATCCAGTTCGGCGACCTCCGCGGCCTCCTCAGGGCGCCGCGCGACGCGCCGTCAATGCTCGACCTGCCAACCGACCGGATCTCCGAAACGGATCTCGCCGACGTCCTCTGGCGCGGGCCGGCGGAGGTCGACGTCCTGCTCGCGCCGCCGCGGATCGAGATGGCCGAGATGGTCCTCATCCGCGATCTCGAGAAGACGCTCTCGCTGATGCGCCGCCTCTACGACCTCGTCATCGTCGACACCGGCGTCGGGCTCGACGAGCTGACCCTCGCGCTTCTCGACCAGGCCGACACGATCCTCGAGATCGTCACCTACGACGCGACGACGATCCGCAACACGATCGCCATGGCCGAGACGTTCCAGAAGATCGGCTACCCGCCGAGCAAGGTCCAGTACCTCGTGAATCGCGCCGACGCGGCCGCTGGCATCGACCCCGCAGACCTCCGGCAGGCCCTCGGGCGCGAGCCGGAGTACAAGGTCCGCTCCGAGGGCCCGGTCGTCGGGCCGGCGAGCAACCAGGGCGCGCCATTCGTCACCGCTGAGCCCGATGCCGGCGTGAGCAAGGACATGGCCGAGGTCGCCAAGGCGCTCTTCGGCACCGGGGCAGTGTCGCGCCGACCCGTTCTCGCGGGGGCGCGCTAGCCTGACGTCATCCGCGTGATCGGCCGAGCGCAGCTCGGCCGGGTGATCGGCGAGCGCCGAGGCACCAGTGGCGCGGCGCAGGAGCTTCAGCCCGGGTGACGGATTCGCGACCGATCGGCTTCTTCGACTCCGGTGTTGGCGGGCTGACCGTCCTGCGCGAGGTCCTTCGACGCAACCCCGGCGAATCGACGATCTACTTCGGGGACAACGCCCGCGCCCCGTACGGCGTCCGGCCGGACGAGGAGGTGCGAGCCTTCTCCACGGAGTCCATTGACGCGCTGGTCGCGCGCGACGTGAAGGCCGTCGTGGTCGCCTGCAACACCTCCACCGCGATCGCCCTCGGCGACCTCCGCCGCCGCTATGACCTGCCGATCCTCGGCGTGATCCGGCCAGGCGCCACCTCCGCGTCGCTCGCCACGCGCAACCGTCGCGTCGGGGTCATCGGGACGCCCGCGACGATCCGCTCGCATGCCTATTTCTCCGCGATCAAGGACGAGAACCCCGCGGTCGAGGTCTACGAGCACGCCACCCCGACGTTCGTGCCGATGGTCGAGGCCGGGCAGCTCGCCGGCGCGGAGGTCGAGGCCAAGGTCCGGGAGGCCCTGGCGCCACTCCTGGGCGAGCGCGATTCGCACGGCGAGTTCGTGTTCCCGCTGCCGGCCTCGGCGAAGGTCGACACGCTGCTGCTGGGCTGCACCCACTACCCGCTGCTCCGGGACACGATCGCGGCGGTCGCGGGCGACGGGATCGCGATCGTGGATTCCGCCGCGGCCACCGCCTCGGCGCTGGCCGAGCTGCTATCGATCAACGGGCTGGAGGCGCCGGCGCAGGAGGGCGCGGCGCCCAGCCACGTCCAGCTCACGACGGGCGACGTGGCGGCATTCCGCTCGATCGCCGAGCGGATGTTCGGCGATGCGTTCCCCGACGTCGTCGGCGTCGAGCTGGCCCGCACGGCGACCCCGGCGTGACCGAATCCGGAGGTGAGACTCGCCGCTCCCGCCTGCGGCGGCCCGGGTGGCGCGCGGACCGACGCTGGCAGGCCGGCTTCCTGCTCGGGTCGGCGATCGGGGCCGCGGCCACGGTGCTGGGGCGCCGCGCGGAGCGGGCAGCGCGGAGAGGCCTCGTGGACTGGGGCGCCGTGGAGCGCATCGCCATCCGGCGGGCCGAGAAAGCGCCGGGCGTCCTTTCGCCGCTGGAGCTGCGGGCCGCCGACGGCGCCTACCGCGAGGCGATGGCCCGCGTCGTCCCGCGCCTCGGCGAGGCCCTCGGGACCTCGCTGCCGGGCGTCGTCGACCGGGCGTCCGTGGTCGACCGGGCGGGCTGGATCCGGGCCAACGTCGGGACCTTCCGGTCCCTCATCTCCCGCATGGAGGACGAGCTGCTCGACCAGGTCGTGCCCGAGGGCGGCGGCCTGACCCGCGCGACCATGGCCCTGGCCAATCGCTGGGTCACGAGCCAGCAGCTCGGCTACCTCCTGGGGTTCATGGGGACGCGCGTCCTCGGTCAGTACGACCTCGCGATACTCTCGGCGGAGGCCGAGGACGGCCGGCTGCTGTTCGTCGAGGAGAACATCCGCGGCACCGCTCACGCGCTCGGGGTTCCCGTTGCGCCGTTCCGGACCTGGATCGCGCTCCACGAGACGACCCACGCCTTCGAGTTCGAGGCGCATCCCTGGCTGCGGCCATACCTCGCCGACCGGCTCGAGCGCCAGCTCAGCCTCTTCAGCACGAACGCCTCCAACCTCGGTCGCGACAGCCTCCGCTCGATCGGCCGGGCGCTCCGCGGCGACTCGGGCGGCGAGCACTGGATGGAGTCGCTGATGGGCGAGGAGCAGAAGCGGCTGTTCCGCGAGACGCAGGCCGTGATGAGCCTGCTCGAGGGCTTCAGCGACTACGTGATGGACGAGGTGGGTCGGGGGCTGGTGGAGGACGTCGACAAGATCTCGGCGCGATTCCACGAGCGGCGCCAGCGCCGCAGCGGCTTCGAGCGCGCGGTGCTCCGGCTGACCGGGATGGACCTCAAGCTGGACCAGTACGCGAAGGGCGAGCGGTTCGTCCGGGCCATCGCCGAGGCGAAGGGCCGGCCGGCGCTGGCGCGCATCTGGGACGGGCCGGAGTCGCTCCCGTCCGCGGAGGAGATCGCCGATCCGTCGCTGTGGATCACCCGGGTCCTGCACTGACGCCGCCGCTGGCGCCTGCGCTGACGTACCCCGGGCCGCGCGGGCAGCGACAATGACCCCATGACGAGCGCGACGTGGTGAGGACGACCGCGGGCCCGGGCCGTGGCCCCAACGGGGTGCCCCTGGCCATCGCCGTGAGCCCGATCCTGTCCGCCCGCGTCCGGCCGCAGGACCTCGAGCGGATCCAGGCCGCGGCGCCCGGATCGCGGATCGTGAACCTCTCCGTGGAGGGCCTGGCCGACGGCCCCGTCGACGACGTCGAGGTCCTGCTTCGAGGCTGGCTCGTGGCCGAGGCCTTCGATCGGCTGCTCTCGCGTGCGCCGCACCTGACGTGGGTCCACTCGGCGACGTCCGGGGTCGAGCGGGCGCTCACGCCGGCAGCGCTTACCCGCGATGTGCTCGTGACGAACGCCCGCGGCGTCTTCTCCCGCCCGATCGCGGAGCACGTCCTCCTAATGATCCTCGCAGTCAGCCGCCACCTCCCCGAGCTGCTCGAGCTCCAGCGGGAGCGGACGTGGCAGCCGCTGGAGGGGCGCGAGCTGCGGGAGCTCACGATCGGGATCGTGGGCTACGGCTCGCTTGGGCAGTCCGTTGCAAGCCTCGCCTCCGCATTCGGGGCGCGCGTCATCGCGATGCGGCGCCACCCCGGCGGCGGCGCAACGGGCGCAACGGGCGCAACGGGCGCGGAGGGCGCGGAGGGCGCGACCGCCAACGGCCCTGAGGACAACGACGGCGAGGCGTTCCCGTTCGAGCCCCGTGTCGAGCGCATCGTTGGCCCGGAGGGCCTGCACGACCTCCTCGCCGAATCCGACATTGTCGTCCTCGCCGCTCCGCTCACGCCCGAGACGGAGGGCATGATCGACGAGGCCGCGGTCGCCTCGATGCGCCGCGAGGCCTGGCTGATCAACGTCGCCCGCGGCCGCCTGATCGACGACACTGCGCTCCTCCGCGCGCTCCGCGAGCACCGGATCGGCGGCGCGGCGCTCGACACCTTCCGGGACGAGCCGCTGCCGCAGACCTCGCCGTACTGGGAGCTCTCCAACGTGATCCTCACCCCGCACACCGCGTGGTCGTCGGCCCGCGTCCTCGATCGTTCGATCGATCTCTTCTGCGACAACCTCGTGCGCTTCAGCCGCGGCGAGCCGCTCCGCAACGTCGTCGACCCGGCGGCGGGCTACTAGCGGCGCGCGGGGCGGCAGGTGCAGATCGCAATCGTCGGGCTTGCCGGATCGGGCAAGACCACCGTCTTCAACACGCTGACTCGGGGCCACGCCCAGACCGGCGGATTCGGGGCGCTGACGCTGAACGTCGGAGTCGTGAAGGTGCCGGACGCCCGGCTCGACCGCCTCGCCGAGCTCTTCAAGCCGAAGAAGGTCGTCTACGCGGACGTCACCTACGTGGACCTGCCGGCGCCGCCCCCGTCGTCGGAGGGGCACGTCGGGACCGAGGAGCTGCCCGCGGAGCACCTGGCCCGGCTTCGTGAGTCCGACGCAATGCTCCACGTCGTCCGGGCGTTCGAGGATCCCTCGAATCCCCACGTCGACGGTTCCGTGGACGCGGCCCGCGACCTCGAGCGGCTTGATCTCGAGTTCATCCTCGCGGACCTCTCGATGGTCGACCGACGATTGGAGCGGCTCGGGTCAAGCGGCCGGCACGGGACGCCGGCGGAGCGCGAGTCAAACGAGCGCGAAGAGGTGATTCTGAAGCGCCTCAAGATCGAGCTTGAGGCCGGCCGCCCGATCCGCGACGCCGGCATGTCCGACGACGAGGCCAAGGCGGTGCGGGGCTTTCGCTTCCTGACCGAGAAGCCCGTGCTGGTCCTTCTCAACGTGGGCGAGAACGACCTCGCCACCGCTGGCGACCTCGTCGCTGCGATCGCCGGCGAGTACCGCCACGACCATGCGATGGTCGATCACCTCTCGGCGCGAATCGAGATGGAGCTCGGCGAGCTCGAGACGGCCGACGCCGCGACATTCATGGAGGAGCTCGGGATCGCCGAGTCCGGGCTCGAGCGGGTGATCAAGCTCTCCTACACACTCCTCGGCCTGATCTCGTTCCTGACAGCGGGACCCGACGAGGTTCGCGCGTGGCCGATCCCGGGCGGTTCCAACGCGGTCGACGCGGCCGGCGCGATCCACACGGACCTCGCGAAAGGGTTCATCCGGGCCGAGACCGTCAGCTACGACGACCTGGTCCAGCTCGGGTCCACGGCCGAGGCGCGCAAGGCCGGGCGGCTCCGCTCCGAGGGAAAGTCCTACCGCGTCGCCGACGGCGACGTGCTCGAGATCCTCTTCAGCCGCTGACGCCCGAGCGGTCAGCCTCCGGACACGGACGATCAGTTTTGCTCGTCGTCGTCCGGATCGAAATCGGCGAGGATGGAGCGGTACTCCGCTGATTCCGCAATCTCGTCGTCCGCGGCGATGAGGCGGTTCTCGGCCTCGTCCGGCGAGACGTGGACCGACGCCGTCAGCTTGGCATCCGAGACAAAGGTGAACTCGTGGTCGCGTTCCAGCTCGTGGGCGATCGCCTCGATGAGCGTGTCCTGCTCATAGCTGCCGATGACCCGGCTTCGGATCGACATGACCAGCTCGAAGAAGTCCTCGGGCTCGATCTGCTCCTCGTGGACGAGCAGCAGGTCCGAGAAGACGTCATCGTCGCCTTCGTGCAGTTCGTAGAAGTACAACCGTGACTCCGCGTGTGCCAGGGGGTGAAGGTGGGCCCGAAGGATACGACGAGACGCGCCGGCGCCCGATCGTCCTGGTGGTGGGAGCCGCATCGCGCGACCTGACGGATGACGACTCGCGCGGCTGGCATCTCGGCGGCGCGGTCACGTACGGCTCGCTGTTCCTCGCCCGGCTCGGTTTCCGCGTTCGCGCCGTGGTCGGCGTGGATGCGGAGGCGGCCGGCGCCCGGGAGCTGGCCGACCTCGAGGCAGCGGGAGCCGTCCTCGTGCGCGCGCCGCTGGCCTCTGGACCCGTCTTCGACAACGTCGAAACGCCCGAGGGCCGGCGCCAACGCTGCATCGCCAGCTCCGACCCGATTCCCGTGACGGCGCTGCCGCGCGCCTGGACGACGGGCTCCTACGCCGTATTCCTGGCGCCGGTCGCGAGCGAGCTCGGCGACGACTGGGCCGGCATCGCGTCGTTGACGGTCGTGGCACTCGGCTGGCAGGGATTGCTGCGCGAGCTCCGCGCCGGCGCAGAGGTCCAGCGAGTGGCGCCCCGGGCCTCGGTGCTGCTCAGTGCGGCGAACCTGGTCGGCGTCAGCCGCGAGGACCTCGCGCCGGGCACGGATCCCGAAGCCCTGCTCCGGCTCCTCGCGCCCACGGTGTCGCTGCTCGTGACGGCCGGGCTCGAGGGTGGGACGGCGTTCTCGCGCGCGGCAGATGGGTCGATCTTCCGCGAGCCCTACGACGCCATCCCATCCGACGCCACCGCCGATCCCACTGGAGCCGGCGACGTGTTCCTCGCGGCCATGCTCGCCTGCCGGCTGGACCCCGCGCTCGAGGACCCGGTTCTGTTCGCGGCCGCCGCGGCCTCGCTCGTCGTCGAGGGACCCGGCGTCGACGGCGTGCCGGATCTCGCCGCCGTCCGGCGCCGGATGACCCGTCCGCCGAGCCGAGCGAGCCGTCCTCCCAGCGACGTCTCGAGTCGCGCCAGCGGCCGGCCCAGCCAGGCCTGACGCTCGGCGAGCCGCAACGCGGCGGTCGCCGCCTCGATCGCGCCTGGCAGGTCTCCGAGGCGGTGCTCGCGCAGCTTCGCGATCTCGACCCAAGCCAGCGCACCGACGTTGCCGCGATTCGCGGCGATCGCCAGCCACGCCGCCTCCGCGTCCCGGAAGCGCCCGAGCCGACGGAGCAGGCGGGCCCGCTCCGCGAGCATCCGGGTCTCGGTCCACGGCGCATCGCGGCGGCTCGATTCCGCCACGGCCCAGGCATCGGCGGTCGCGTACCTGCCCGGTCGACCGCCGAAGTCGGGCGGGCGCCGCGGCGACCACCACGGATCGTCATCTGCGCGCGATTCGCGCACGGCGACCCGCACGCGCTCCGCCGGGATCTCGGCATCCTCGTTCCGCGGCCGCGCCGGCGTGACCGGCCTCGCCTCGAGCGCCACATCCAGGCAGCCCAGCGCTTCCTCGTGGCGGCCCTCGCGGAGATAGGCCCGCGCAAGACCCGCAAGGTCCCCGGGTGGCGCCTCCCGCCAGCGCTCCTCGTCCGCATAGCCCTGATCGACGTGGACCAGCAGGCGCCCCAGGCTCCGGACGTCCTCATCGTTGTGGCGCACCACGTCGACCAGCGGACCCGGCTCGCCGAAGCGAAGGTAGTCCAGGTACCGCGACGGGATCTCCCAGCCCGCGACGTCGGCGCCCCGCCGCAGTCCCAGCAGCTCATGCTCGACCGAGGCAAGCCGGGCATCGGTCATCCGGTGGCGGAAGACGCGTCGGACGAGGGGCAGCAGGTCCAGGTGGCCGTCGTGCAGCGGCGGGCTCGCGCCGGCCATCCGGAACCGCGCGACGAGCAGCGGCCAGTCGAAGCCGCGCCCGTTGTATGTCACCAGCCAGCCGCCGCGAGGGATGCGGGATGCCAGCTCTGCAAGCAGGGCCGGCTCGTCCGCGTGGTCAGGCAACAGCAGCTGGATCTGCCGGAACCGGCTCCCCTCCCACCACCCCAGTCCCACCAGGAAGGCAAGGGTCCCGGCCGCCGTGGCCAGGCCGGTCGTCTCCGTGTCCAGGCAGAGGAGGGGAGCGTCAGCCGGTGGCAGGCCCGGCAGCCGGGCCAGGCGCGCGCGGTCCACCGGCAGCAGCGTCGTTGGCGCCTCGACGATCACGAACGAACCCTGTCGAGTGCGGATGAGCTCGCCATCCAGCGCCGCGGCCAGCCGCTCCGCCCCGATCGAGCTCGCCCGGCGAACGCGTGCCAGCGCCTCGCTCGACGCTGGCGCATCGCGCGCCTCCAGGCCTGCGCGGAAGTTCGCGAACCGCCGCGCAAGCTGTGCGGAAGGCGCCGTTTCGACCGTCACGCGATGCCGACCTTCG
Source organism: Candidatus Limnocylindria bacterium (assembly GCA_035525825.1). Lineage (GTDB taxonomy): Bacteria > Chloroflexota > Limnocylindria > Limnocylindrales > CSP1-4 > UBA5189. The sequence goes on along the minus strand of DATLDP010000065.1, from coordinate 12,267 downwards.
GCGCGGCGGCAATGCGACCGGGGCGTCCGGCCGCACGAGCGCTGAGCAGGGAGAGGAGACGGAGGGCGAGCGCCTTGCCGTCCACGGTCGGATCCAGTCGTGGCCCCGTGCACGCGGGACAGCCGCTCTGGCAGCCGCACGCTTCGATCAACGCCCGTGCGCCGATGACGAGCTCCGCATGGCGGGCGAACAGCCGCTCGGACAAGCCGATCCCGCCCGGGACCGCCTCGTAGAGGTAGATCGTCGGCGCCTCGGAATGCGGCGAGCGGACCTGGGTGACGAGACCCAGATCGCGCGGATCGACCATCAGCAGGACCGCCGCCACCGCCTGGATGGCGCGACCCGCCCCGAGCAGCGCGACGTCGAGGGCGTCCTTGCGCCAGCCGGCGGAGGCATCCTCGGCCGTGAGCCAGTAGGCCGTCGTCTGCAGCTCGAGCTCCGGCAGGTCGATCGGGCCCCAGCCGACGTTTTCGTCCGAGCCGAACTTGAGCTTCTTGAAGAGCGTCACGAGGCTCGCGACCATCACCTCGCCGTGGATCCGCCGGCCGCCGGGCGCCTCCTCGAGGCCGAAGACGTCCAGGGGCTTGAGCGTGACTGCCCGGTTGGCGTACGTGTAATAGTCCACGTCGACGCGACGGACATAGGCTTTGCGCTCGCCCCAGTCCAGCTTGTCGACGTGGTACTGGACGCTGTCGTGGAGGTAGATCGCCTGGGTGTGGACCAGCACCTGGGCGGAGAACAGGTCCGTCTCGCCGATCACCCGCGGCCGATCCGGGGTGGTGTCGATGATCACGACGTTCTCCGGGGCCGCGGTCCGGAGGCTCACCTCCGAGGCAGGGAAGTTCTCCGAGCTCCAGTACCAGCGTCCGTCGCCCGACTGCCGGACGTGCCCCTCCTCGCCGATGAACGCGAGCAGGTCGTCCACCGGGCCCGGGCCGAAGACGTCCCCGGGCTCGAACGGTCGCTCGAACGTGGCGCATCGCAGGTGGGCGAGCAGCACGTGGAGGTTGTCCGGGTCGATGCGCGCCTCCTCGGGCGTGCTCTCCAGCAGGAACTGGGGGTGGTGGATCACGTACTGGTCCACCGGTGAGCCGGAGGCGACGAGCACGCCGACGCTGACCTCCTGTCGCCGCCCGGCCCGGCCGAGCTGCTGCCAGGTCGCGGCGACCGAGCCCGGATAGCCCGCGAGGATCGAGACGTCCAGCGCGCCGATATCGACGCCCAGCTCCAGGGCGTTCGTCGAGACGACGCCGAGGATCTCGCCGTCCCGGAGCCCTCGCTCGATCGCGCGACGCTCTGTCGGCAGGTAGCCGCCCCGGTAGCCCCGAAGTCGCGACCGGGGCCCGAGGTGCTCCCGCAGCGCCTCTCGAAGCCGGGTGAGGATGATCTCGACGGCGACCCGCGCCCGTCCGAAGACGATGGTCTGGCGGCCGGCCCGCAGGAACGGCAGGGCCCAGCGCTCGACGTGGGTCAGGGCCGATGCCCTGGCGCCGGTGGCCGCATCCAGCAGCGGCGGGTCCACGAGCAGGAGATGGCGGGCACCGGCCGGGGCGCCGTTGCGGTCGATGAGGCGCGAGGGCCTGCCGGTGAGCTGGGCCGCGAGCTCTCCCGGGTTCCCGATCGTGGCGGACGAGCAGACGATGATCGGGTTGGAACCGTAGTGATGGCACAGCCGCAGGAGCCGCCGGAGCACGTTGGCCACGTGGCTGCCATACACGCCGCGGTAGGTGTGCAGCTCGTCGATGACGATGACCCGAACCTGCTCGAAGAGCTGGAACCACTTGGTGTGGTGAGGGAGGATCGCCGAGTGGAGCATGTCCGGGTTCGAGACCACGACCTGCCCGGCCTGGCGGATCGCCGAGCGAATCGGCGCGGGCGTGTCACCGTCGTAGGTCGCCGCCGAGATGGCGAGGGAGCTGGACCGGGCGAGCTCCGCGAACTCGGCGACCTGGTCCTGGCCCAGGGCCTTCGTGGGGAAGAGGAACAGCGCCCGCGCCGAGGGGTCCTCCGCGAGCGCCTGCAGCACCGGGAGCGTGTAGCAGAGGGTCTTGCCCGAGGCGGTCGGCGTGACGACGACCACGTCCTCGCCGGCGTGCACGGCCTCCACTGCCTCCGCCTGGTGGCTGTAGAGCGAGGTGATGCCGCGATCCTCCAGGCCCTGGACGATCCGTCGGTCAAGCCACGACGGGAACGGCGCCGTGATCGCCTCGCGCGCCGGGATGTACGCGTGGTGGGTCACGGCCGACGCGAGGGACGGGTCCTCCAGCAGCCGGTTGAGGACCGTCTCCGTGGCGGCGGGAGCATAGGTGCGCACGGCGGGTCTCCAAATGGAACAAGTGTTCGATTGCGGCGAGTCTAGCCACACTGTCGCGACGTGGCGTGCCACCTCTGCTGTCACAGCACCAGCGCAAGCGATGGCCTGGGAGGTCCTCGAGTGAGTTGACACGCTCGATTGGGCGTAGCTACGCTCGGCCGGCGATGCCAGCCCCCGAGCCGCCTCGCCCGCATTCGCCCGCGCCCCATCGGGCGGCCACGCCTCCGGCCCGTCGCGGCGATCTCGAGGTGATCCCGGCCTTCCTCCGTCCCTCCGCCGCCAGCCGATCCATCGCCACCGAGGCCGGCGAGCCCTCGACGGCCGTGGCCATTCCTCGACCGGCGACGCCGCCACCGACCAGCCCGCCGCGGCCGGCCGCACCGCGCCTCGACCCCGCAACACTCCCGATGCCGAGCCTTTCGCGACGCCGGGTCGTCACCGCCGCGGGCATGCTCCTCGCCGGCCTGCTCGCCCTGAGCTTCGCGCGCCAGGTGGGCGAGGCGACCGCGGCCTCGGACCGGGCCGATGCCCTTCGAGCTGCCAACGTCGCTCTGAACGAGGAGGTCAGCCGCCTGGAGGGCGACCTGGGCCACGTCCAGGACCCTCGCTATATCGAGCTGGCCGGCCGGGCGTACGGGCTCGGTGGCAAGCGCGAGATCCCGTTCGCCCTCGCCGCCGGCGCCCCGGCGCTGCCGGCCGACGCGCCCGGATCGGCGTCCGTGCGCCTCGGCTCCGAGCCCCGGACCACGAGCCCGATGGAGGCCTGGCTGGACATCCTGTTCGGAGCCGGCCGCTAGCCGCTCAGGCAACTCCCGGCGATTGCCGGGGCCACTTCGCAGGGCGACTCGCGCGTCGTATGCTCGATCCCCGCCGGGACGCGCCGCCATGTAGGCCCTGGGCACGCGTCAGGAGGAGGCGGTCTCCGGCGACGGGGTGGAGGAGCGGAGCTTGCCGACGATCGAAGTGCCCATCGAGGACCTCGTCTTCGTCCTCGCCGCGCTGGTCGGTGGCGGGCTGCTGCTGATCACCGTCGTCGTCGATGACGTCCTGGGCGGCATCCTCGATGCCATCCACATCGACTTCTCGATCGGCGGCATCTCCCTCATGCCGCCGCTGCTCGCGTTCATCGCGATGTTCGGCGTCGGCGGCATCTTCGCGACGCAGGTGCTCAACCTCCATGGCGGACCCGCGGCGATCGTCGGGGTCGGCTTCGGCGTCTTCGGGTTCGCGCTCGCCTTCCTGCTGTTCCGGACGCTGAAGCGGGCGGAGGGCGACCGGCCCTTCTCGGTGGGCGACCTCGTCGGCCGGACCGGCTCCATCAGCACCGCGATTCCGGCGGGCCGCCTTGGCACCGTCTACGTTCGAGCGGAGGGCCAGAACCACGAGATCACCGCGACGGCGTCCGAGGACATCCCCAGCGGCGCTGCCGTCAAGGTCGTCGGCACCGCGGGCATGGGCCTGGTCGTCGAACGCATGACCCCGCAACCGATCGTGTCGGGCCCTGTGGGCATGCCATCGGAGCCCGCCGACCCGCCATCAACGCCTGCCACCGAGCCAGCGAAGGGAGACACCACCGGTGCCTGACATCTTCCAGTTCGTCGGGGAAGGCGTGATCCCGATCCTCCTGATCGTCATCGTCCTCGTCCTGGTGGTGGCCTACATGGGCACGCGCTACAAGGTCGCCGGCGCCAACGAGGCCCTCATCGTCAGCGGCCGGCGGGAGCGCGGCGCGGAGGGCCAGGTCGGGCTCAAGGTGGTCCGGGGCCAGGGCGTGATCGTCCTGCCGCTCGTCAACAAGGTCGGCAAGCTCCACCTGAGCGCGCGCCAGATCAACGTCCAGCTGTCCGACGCGGTGACGAAGCAGGGCATCAAGGTCGCCGTCCAGGGCGTGGCCACGGTCAAGATCGGCAGCGACGAGGAGTCGATCCGTGCCGCCGCCGAGCGGTTCATGGAGCGCGAGGACCAGATCGATTCGATCGTCAAGAACGTCCTCGAGGGCTCCCTGCGCTCGATCGTCGGCACGCTCACGGTCGAGGAGCTCAACTACGACCGGGCGAAGTTCCAGCAGGAGGTCCAGAGCGCCGCGCGGAGCGACCTCGCGACCTCCGGCCTGACGATCGACAACTTCACGATTCAGGCGATCCGCGACGAAGTCGGCTACATGGACCTCATCGGCCAGCAGGAGACCGCCCGCCGTGAGCGCGACGCGCGCATGGCCAAGGCGACCGCCGACCAGGAGGCCGCGGTTCGGGAGGCCGAGTCGCAGCAGGTGAAGCTGAATGCGGCCCGGGATGTCTCGCTCCGGCAGGCCGAGATCGAGACCCTCACCTCCGCCGCGAACGCCAAGGCCGCCCAGGCGGGCCCGCTCGCCGAGGCAGAGGCGACCCAGGAGGTCGTCCGGCGGCAGACCGAGCTCGCGCAGCTCGAGGCGGACCGGAAGCAGAAGGAGCTGATCGCGACCACGATCCGCCCGGCCGAGGCCGACGCCGATGCCCAGGTGAAGCGCGCCGAGGGCGAGAAGCTCGCCCGGATCGCTGCAGCCCAGGCGGACGCCGAACGGGTGAAGCTCGCCGGCCAGGCCGAGGCCGCGGTGAACGTCACCAAGGGCGAGGCGAACGCCCGGGTCGTCCTGGTCAACGCCCAGTCCGAGGCCGAGAAGACCAAGCTCGAGGGCAACGCCGAGGCCGGGATCGTCTTCACGAAGGGTGAGGCCGAGGCCAAGGCGCTCGAGCTTCGGGCGCAGGCCTACCGCCAGTTCAACGAGGCCGCGGTCATCCAGACCGTCCTCTCGATGCTCCCGGAGATCGTTCGCGCGGCCGCCGAGCCGATGGCCAACATCGACCAGCTGACGGTCCTCTCGAACGATGGCGCGTCGGAGATGGTCAAGAACACGACCCGAACCGTGGCCGAGGCGAGCGCCACCGTGAAGGGCCTCACCGGGATCGACGTGCCGGCGCTGATCGGGTCCGCGATGGGCTCGCGATTCGGTGGCGACGGCGACGGCCCGAGCGGGCCGGCGCGCGGCTCGGGCCGCCCCAAGGGCGGCTCCGGTGGCAGCGGCGGCTCCGGTTCTGGCGGGACTGGCGGATCCGGCGGCTCGCGCGGCGGCGGAACGAAGCCGACCTCCGCCCGCGCTCGACGCGAGCCGCCGTCAACGGCACCTGCGATGGCCAATGACGCCGCAACGGGCCCCGAGGGACGCGACCCCAACGAGGCCTTCCGGGCCGCCGTGAGCGAGGTGAATCGCCAGTCCGATCGCGCGAAGACCGCGGTGGACCGGGCGATCGGCGCGCCAACGCCCGCGTCGTCCACGCTCCCGCCGGCCGCGATTCCGACCCCGCCGACAATGACGGCCCCGGCCTCGACGTCGTCCGGCTCGGGCTCGGCCGCGAGCCGCCCCAGCGGGATCGCCTCGCCGGCGATCACCCGGCTCGACAGCACCTCCACCATCGACGAGGCCGCCGAGGCCCTCGCCGACGACCTCATGCGCATCCCCGGCATCCAGCGCTTCGGCGACATGCGCCTCGCGGAGCTGGATGCGACCGGACCGCGGCCGCTCAGGACGATGTGGCGGGTCGCGCGTGATCGGTTGGAGCGCGACTACGGGCAGGTCACGATCGGCGAGATCATCGAGCGCTACCGGCAGGGCGGCGGCGGCGGCGTCTCGACCGGCGCGTGATGCGGTTCCACGCCTGACCCGGGCGTCCCTGCCAGAATCAGCCCGTGGCCGACGCGGAGTTCCTTCGGATCCTGGAGCAGAACGAGCGCTTCGCGGAAGCGTTCGATCGCTCGGCGCTGACGGCCGCGCCCCTCACCGGCCTGGCCATCCTCACCTGCATGGACGCGCGGATCGACGTCGAGGACGCGCTCGGGCTCCGGGTCGGTGACGCCCACATCATCCGGAATGCCGGTGGCCTGGCCTCCCAGGACGCGATCCGCTCGCTCGTCGTGAGCCAGCAGCTGCTCGGAACCCGGGAGATCATCGTGATCGGCCACTCGAAATGCGGCCTCCACGGCGCCGACGAGGACGAGCTGCGAGAGCGCGTGGAGCTGTCGACCGGGACCGCGACCCAGATGGGCTTCGGTGCCTTCTCGGACCTCGACGCGATGGTGGTGGAGCAGGTCCAGATCCTCCTCGATGAGCCGTCGCTCCTCGAGACATCCGTCCGGGGCATGGTCTACGAGGTCGAGACGGGCCGGCTCCGGGTGGTGGTGTGACGGCGGCGCCGTACTCCCGGGGTCGCGCATCGCCGACGACGCAGGCAGAGGCGAGGTGCTCGAGACGGAGGATGTCGTGGCCGCCGCCGGACCGCTCGAGGGTATTCGGTTCGAGGTCATCGGCCCGGTGGAGCTGAAGGGCCTGACCGAGTCGGTGCCGCTGCAGGCTGCCCGGAAGGACGTAAGTCCCGGCGCGCGTGCTCGCTGGTCGCAGGTGCCGACCTCGCGCTAGAATTCGCCGCTCGTGGCTGGGTAGCTCAGTGGTAGAGCAAGCGGCTCATAATCGCTAGGTCACAGGTTCGAATCCTGTCCCAGCTACCAGACCTCCGTAGCGATTTCTTCCTCGGCGCTACGCCCGGCGTGCCCCGGCCGTCTGCGACGATGCGTCCGATCGGGTCATAGAGGACCCCTGATGGACCGCGGCTATACTCGCAGCGGGTGCCGGACCTCCGGCTCGCCCGATCACTCGGAGGCTTCTTTCCTTGAATCCCAGGTTCATGCGCAACGGGCTGCTGATGCTCGTCCTCGTCATGGGCGTCTCGGCGCTGCTGTACACGTGGATGAGCGCCGGGAAGACCATCGATACCAAGGCCTACGCCGGGCCCACCTCGTTCCTCGCCGATGTCGAGGCCGGCACGATCGGCCGGGTGATCCAGAGCGGCGAGACGCTCCAGGTCTTCAATGCCCCCTATGCGGCCGGCGACACCGAACCCGACTACACGGTCACCGTCGCGAACGTGCTGACCCAGGTCCAGCAGGACATTGCCGCCGCGGCGACGAAGGGCAACGTCGCGCAACCGACCTTTGACCCCAAGCCAGCCCCCGACAACTCGTGGATCGGGCTGGTGCTCACCGGGCTGCTGCCGCTGATCATCATCGGCGGCTTCATCTACTTCATGATGCGGCAGGCCCAGGGCACGAATAACCAGGCCATGAGCTTCGGCAAGAGCCGCGCCCGGATGTTCCTCGGCAACAAGCAGGTCGTGACGTTCAACGACGTCGCCGGCGTGGACGAGGCCAAGACCGAGCTCCAGGAGGTCGTCGAGTTCCTGAAGTTCCCCGAGAAGTTCAACACCCTCGGGGCGCGGATCCCGCGCGGCGTGCTCCTCGTGGGCCCTCCGGGCACCGGCAAGACGCTCCTCGCCCGCGCCGTCGCCGGTGAGGCCGGCGTGCCGTTCTTCAGCATCTCCGGCTCGGAGTTCGTGGAGATGTTCGTGGGCGTCGGCGCCAGCCGCGTCCGCGACCTCTTCGACCAGGCCAAGCGCAACTCGCCGTGCATCGTCTTCGTCGACGAGATCGACGCGGTCGGCCGCCAGCGCGGCGCTGGCCTCGGTGGCTCGCACGACGAGCGCGAGCAGACCCTCAACCAGATCCTCGTCGAGATGGACGGCTTCGACACGAACACCAACGTGATCGTCGTCGCCGCCACCAACCGCCCGGACGTCCTGGACCCCGCGCTCCTGCGCCCGGGCCGGTTCGACCGCCAGGTCATCCTCGACCGCCCGGACATGAAGGGTCGTGTCGCGATCCTGAAGGTCCACAGCAAGGGCAAGCCGCTCGACAAGCAGGTGTCCATCGAGGACATCGCGCGCCAGTCGCCCGGGTTCTCGGGGGCGGACCTCGCGAACCTCGTCAACGAGGGCGCGATCCTCGCCGCCCGCCGCAATCGCAAGACCATCCTCCCGACGGATTTCGAAGAGGCCCTCGAGCGGATCGTCGCCGGACCCGAGCGCAAGAGCCGGGTCATCTCCGACGCCGAGAAGCTGATCATCGCGTACCACGAGGGCGGCCACGCGGTCGTCCAGCGGGTCCTCCCGAAGTGCGACCCGGTCCAGAAGGTCACGATCATCAGCCGCGGCATGGCCCTCGGTTACACCATGGCCCTCCCGACGGAGGACCGCTATCTCCAGTCCAAGACCGAGTTCGAGGACAAGATCGCCGGCCTGCTCGGCGGCAATGTCTCCGAGCGGATGGTCTTCGGCGACACGACGACCGGCTCCTCAAACGACATCGAGAAGGCGACCGACCTCGCCCGCCGGATGGTCACCGAGTTCGGCATGAGCGATCGGCTCGGCCCGCTCTCCTTCGGGAAGCGCGACGAGATGATCTTCCTCGGCCGCTCGATGGGCGAGCAGCGCGATTACTCCGACGAGATTGCCAAGACGATCGACGAGGAGGTCCGGGCGATCATCGACCGGGCGTACGAGCGGGCCAGCCAGGTGCTCGAGGTCCATCGCGATCGGCTGGACGCGCTCGCGACGAAGCTGATCGCCGAGGAGACCGTGGATCGCGAGGGCTTCGAGTCGCTGTTCAGCGATCTTCCGCCGAAGGAGGACCTGCACGGGCTGCCGCCGCGTCGGCACCGCCCCGAGGGCGACTCCGGGGGGACGCCGGCCCCGGTGCTCAAGCCCGAGGGCAAGCCCAAGTCGTCGCCGGCGCCAAACCCGGCCTGACGCGAGCCGGCTGAGCGCCGGCCCCACACCCAGCCTGATCTGCGCCCGGCCATCGGCCGGGCGCCGTTGCATTCGGGCGCGGACCCGGCCGCGCACGAGGCGGCGCCGCAAGGCGGCGGGCTACCATCCGCCCATGAGCACCACCCTGCCGCCCTCCTCGCGCTCCATCGGCGCCGATGTCGAGGCCTTCCTCGAGGCGAACGCCGAATCGCGGCTCGAGTCCTACTTCGACCTGCTGCGCATCCCCTCGATCTCCACGCTGCCCGAGCACGCTCCGGACTCGCGTCGTGCGGCCCAGTGGATCGCCGATGAGCTGACCCGGATCGGCTTCGAGCATGTCGAGCTGGCCGACGTGGCCGACGGCAACCCGCTGGTCCTCGCGGACTGGCTCCACGCCGAGGGCGCGCCGACGGTCCTCGTCTACTGCCACTACGACGTCCAACCCGTGGACCCGATCGAGCTCTGGGAGACGGCCCCGTTCGATCCCTTCGTGCGCGACGGCCGGGTGGTGGGGCGTGGCGCTGCGGACGACAAGGGCCAGCTCCACATGCACCTCAAGGCGGCAGAGGCGATCCTCGCGACCCGCGGCGCGCTGCCCCTGAACGTCCGGTTCCTCTTCGAGGGCGAGGAGGAGCATTCCTCGGCCGGGCTCGAGGAGTGGCTCGAGTCCCATCAGGACCGGCTCCAGGCGGACGCCGTGGTCATCAGCGACACCGGGTTCTTCGAAGGCAACGTCCCGGCGATCACGACCTCGCTTCGGGGCATGCTCTACACCCAGATCGACGTCAGCGGCCCGCCGATCGACCTCCACTCCGGCGGCTTCGGGGGCGCCGTGCAGAACCCTGCCAACGCCCTCGCCCGGATCATCACCGAGCTCAAGGCGGCGGACGGAACCGTCCTCGTGCCCGGCTTCTACGACGACGTCGTTGCGCCGACGCAGCAGGAGCGCTTCGAGATCAGCTGCCTGCCGTTCGACGAGAGCGCCTACCTCCAGGTCGTCGGCGTGCCGGAGCTCGTCGCGGGCGAGCCCGGGTTCTCGCTGCTGGAGTGCACCGGCATCCGCCCGACGCTCGACGTCAACGGGATCTGGGCCGGCTTCACGGGCGAGGGCTCCAAGACGATCATCCCGGCGCACGCTCATGCGAAGGTCAGCTGCCGCCTGGTGCCGGACCAGGACGGCGACCAGCTGTTCGAGCAGTTCCGCGACTTTGTCGGCCAGATCGCGCCGAAGGGCGTGAACGTCGAGGTCCAGAACCTCGGGACCGCCAGCCCGCTGCGGATGGACCCCGCGAACCCCTTCTCCGAGGCCGCGGCACGCGCGATCGAGGCGACCTTCGGCGCCGCGCCGGTGTTCATCCGATCCGGCGGCAGCATTCCGGTCGCCGCGATGCTCGACGAGATCATGGGGCTGCCCCTGGTCATGCTCGGGTTCGCGAATCCGGACTGCAATGCCCATGCCCCGAACGAGACGATGGTCCTGTTGAACTATGAGACGGGACTTCGCACCATCGTCCGGCTGTGGGACGATCTCGGGACGATGTCCCCACCCGTAGCTCCGACTGGAGGCACGACCGTATGACCGGGGGCAGCGAGCGCGGCGGGGCGAAGACCGCCGCCCGCGACAGCGAGACCTGGGGCCTCGAGACCGGAGGCGGGAAGATGATCCCGCGCACCGCGCTCGACGTCCTCAACGATGTCCGCGAGAAGGTCGCCTCGGGCGAGCTTGCCGACTACGAGCCGGTGCCGCTCGGGCTGGCGCCCCTGGACCGGATGCTCGGCGGCGGCCTGCGACCCGGCGAGCTGATGCTCATCGGCGGGGCCCAGGGCACCGGCAAGACCACGATGGCCCTGCAGATGGCGCGGAACATCGCGGCATCCGGCCAGGCCTACGTCCTGTACGTCAACTTCGAGCACGACGACGCGGACATGCTCAACCGGCTCATGGCCATGGAGTCGGCCCTGCCGCACCTCCCCAACACCAAGCCGTCCACGGGCGCCATCAAGATCACGGACGTCCGAGCCGAGGTCATCCGGAGCTGGGCCCGCGGGACCGGCGACGAGCCGGTCGATCTCGCGACGAACCCCAAGCTCAAGCCCGCGATCGATCGGATCGCCCGCTACGGCAACAACCTCTACCTGCTCCGGGGCACGGCCACCGCGAGCACCATCGAGAACCTCCGTGAGCTGATCGTGCAGCACCGCGCCGACTCGGGCGAGCGCCGGATGGTCCTCATCGTCGACTACCTGCAGAAGGTCCCGCAGATCCCGGAGCCCGACACCGAGTCCGAGAAGGTCACTTTCGTCGTCAACGGGCTCAAGGACATCGCGCTCGCGGAGAAGGTCCCGACGATTGCCATCGTCGCGGCGGACAAGGAGGGCCTGAAGGCCGCCCGTCTCCGCAACCACCACCTCCGCGGCTCGTCGGCGATCAACTACGAGGCCGACGTCATCCTGATCATCAACGAGAAGTACAACATCGTCGCGAAGGTCAACATCGAGTTCAACCCGTACCAGGCGCAGCGGTTCCGCGACTGGGTGGTGGTGTCGGTGGAGAAGAACCGGAGCGGCGCGGATAACGTCGACGTCGAATTCCATAAGCACTTCGACTTCTCGTGCTTCGACCCGACCGGCCGACCCGTCCAGGAAAAGCTGATCGAAGAGCGCCTCTACAACGATTAGCTGCCGCGGCGTCGTACCGTAGTGGTATGGGCGCGGCGAAGTTCCCGGATCGGGTCGAGATCGTTGTCGAGATCCCACGCGGGAGCCGCAATAAGTACGAGTTCGACGAGCACGCGGGCGTCTACCGCCTCGATCGCGTGCTGTCGTCGGCCGTCTACTACAACTTCGAGTACGGCTTCATCGAGGGCACCCGGGCGGACGAGGGCGACCACACCGACGCGCTCCTCCTGATCGACGAGCCGACGTTCACCGGGTGCCACGTCTGGGCCCGCCCGATCGGCGTCCTCGACATGCGCGACGAGAAGGGCGGCGACTTCAAGATCCTGTGCGTGGCCGAGGGCGACCCGCATCAGGCCCATGTGGAGCGGCTCGACCAGGTTCGGCCGCACCGACTCGTCGAGATCGAGCACTTCTTCCAGACGTACAAGCTCCTCGAGGACAAGACCGTCGAGATCAACGGCTGGCGTGACGCGGACCGCGCGCTCGAGATCCTCCGACACGACCGCGTCGCGTGGGAGCGCGAACGGGCCGGCACGACGTGAACGTCGCCCGCCACCGCGGGGGCCGGTGGGAGGCGCCGGTTGATCCGCCAGGCATCCTGCG
>DATLDP010000044.1:0-24378 GCA_035525825.1 Candidatus Limnocylindria bacterium | reverse complement strand
GGGGCGACGCCAGGACGGTGGGCTGGAGCGTCGCTCGCGCTCCTGATGGGTGCGGTGGCGATCATCGCGAGCCGACTCACCCGGTTGGTCGGCCCGCTCGGCGGCGTTCCGGTCTTTGAGCTGCTTGGGGTCGGCTACGCGCTCCTGCTCGGCGCCTACCTCGGCCCACGCCTGGTCCGAGCGTCGACGAGCAAGGCCGCGGGGCTGGCGCTCCTCTATGGCGTGACGGTGCCTGCGCTCGTCGCGGCAACGGTGATGCCAGTGCCACCGTTGGTCCTGATCGCGGTGGGCATCTCTCCGGTGGTCTGGCCGTTGACGATTCCTGCCGCAGGGGCCTGGGCCGCGTTGCTTCGCTGGCCGCGGGCACGATCCTTCGATCGCGTGCTACCCGCGATGGGCATCGTTGCCATCGGGGCGGCAATGATCGGCTGGCGGTACACCCAACCACTCGTCACGGGCTCGCCAGATGGCGATCTCTGCGCCTCCTATCCCGGCGAGCAGATCGACCTCATCGCCTGGTCGCCGAGTGGGCGGTGGCTCGGCATCGTTTCGCAGCGGGACTACACGACCGAAACCATTCGCATCCTGGATCCGGCCACCGGGGAGATCCGGATCGCGGCCTCCGGCGGGGACCTGGATGCAGAGTTCGGACTCGTCGTCGGCGACGACGGGTCGATCATCTACCAGGCATCCCGGCCCCAGGTACCGCCGGACGGCTTCGTCTACGAGCTCCGTCGATCGTCGGTCGGCGCACCCTCCGCGTTGATCGGGACGATGCCGTCCGCCGTCTCGCTCATCGGGAGTCCTGCAGGACCGGCCGGGGCCCCGCTCGATGATCGAGCTCCTCGGGCCGTCTGGTTGCGATCCGCCGGTGCGGCTGTCGAGTTCATCCCGTTGACCTCGGACGAGCTGGCGAACGTTCCCGAGCTTGGCATGGGACTTGCCGAGTTTGACGGCTCATTCCTCGTGGCAACGCCCACGGGTGTGGTCCAGGTCGAGCAGCCAGCCGACGCGGGCGGCACGGTCTCGATCACCCCGGACCACCGCTACCTGGTCTTCGTCGCGCGCCTCGTGACCGACGAGGGCAACCTCGCCTCCGAGCGCCTCGTTGCGCAGTCCGTCGCGACGGGTGAGCGGTTGATCCTGCGGGAGGACGGAGAAGCCTGGGACGCGCGGATCGCAGGCGGCAGGATCGCGTACATGACGTCCCCCGGCTCCGAGAATCGGGTCTGTGTGGTTCGCCTAGATCCGACGCTGGCCTCGGGACTACTTGACCGCATCGAGCGCTGTCGTGAGCTCGTCGTCGGAGAAGATCAGCTCGAAGCTCGCGGTGACCGTCCCGGTCTTGTCGACGACGTAGACCGCCGGCTCGTTGAAGAGGTGCCATCCGTCCGTGACGGCAGTGGTCTGGAGCTGGTTGTTCGCGTCGACATCCGCGGTGAGCACCCCATCGACCAGCTTGAGCTTGTACGGCTCGACGTTGATGAAGGTCACGCTCGGGTATTGCGCGATGAACGGCTTGATCCGGTCCAGCGTTGGGCCGCATTGCTGGCTCGTGCAGAACTTGGGCGTGGCGAAGATCAGGACGAACGGCTTGTGGTCCGCGATCGCCCTGTCGACCGAGGTCTCGTAGAGCTGGGGATCGGGATTCGCGTCGGTGGAGAGCTTGGTCGCGTCGCCGCCGGCGTCTGCGAGCGTCGGGGTCTTCGAGGCGGGTGCCTTGTCGCCGACCTTGACGACGGCGGAGGTGGGCTGGACGTCGAAGGTCAGGCGGATCGTCTCGGGCTCGCCCGTCGGCGCCTCCGTGACGAACTCGGCGCCGTAGCGGCCGGCCTCGGGGAACGTGACGTTGGTGATGTAGATCCCGGTCTTGTCCTCGATCGCCCAGACGAACGTGCCCTGGACGGTCGCGATCGGTGTCGTTGGGCTCGAGGCGAGGTCGTAGAGGGCGAGCGAAGCCGTTCGATCGGGTGCCCCGACCGGACGGCCGGTCGCATCCGTGAAGGTGAAGAGCACGCGATTCGGGCCGCACACGAGCTGGCCCGGTGAGGCGATCAGGACTGGCGTGATCGTCGGGGCGGTGGCGGGCGGGCCCCAGCCTTCGAGGTCATCAGGGACGGATGCGGCCGTGGGACACGCGGCAGAACCCGATCCCAGGGGGCCGGAGGCGACGGGCCCGGAGGGAGATGGCGACGCGCCGCCGTTGCACGCGGCGAGGGTGCCGGCGAGCGCGAGCGCGAGCGCCAGGACGGGAGATGAGGGGACTGTGCGCGGCAGCGTGAACCGAGACATGCGAAAAGCGTAGCCGTGGACCGTTCAGAACGATGCGGGCGGATAGAATCCAGCAGCGCCAACCCCCGGAGGACCCTTGACCCGATTCCAGCGGCTCGCCGCCGCGACCGTCGCCGCCGCGTTCGTGCTCGTCGTCATTGGCGTGGCCGTTCGGGCGACGGATTCCGGGCTCGCATGTCCCCACTGGCCCGGCTGCTTCGAGGGCCAGTTCCTGCCGGACCTCGATGCGGGCTTCCAGGTCTGGATCGAGTGGATCCACCGGACCGTGGCGGCGGTGATCGGCCTGCTGATCCTCATGATGGCGGCGTTCGCACTGCTCGATCACCGCGACCAGCGCTCGATCCTGCTGCCGTCCATTGCCGCGGTGTTGCTCGTGGGGTTCCAGGCGTGGCTGGGGCGCGAGACGGTCCGGCTCGGGAACACCGGCGAGTCCGTGACGGCGCATCTCGCCGCGGCGATGGTGCTCGTCGGACTGCTCGTCTACCTGCTGGTCCGATCCTCGTACCCGAAGCTGCTGAGCGGCCGCGGGAGCCAGCGGTTCACCCTGCTCGCGGCGTTCGCCGCGGCGGCCACGTTCGGGGTCCTGCTGTTCGGGTCGAACGTGACCGCGCGCAACGCCGGCCTCGTGTTCGGCGATTGGCCGCTGATGAACGGCGGGATCGTGCCCGTCGCGCCCGCGGGCAACCAGGACGTCGCTGTGCTCTACGGGACGCACGCGCTGCACCGCTACGCCGCCGCCCTCGTGTTCCTGATCCTCGCGGCGGTGACCTGGGTTGCGTGGCGGATGCGCGCGGCGCAGCCGCGGGTGGCCCGGCTCGCGCTCGCGATCCTCGCGATCTACGCCGTGCAGATCGTCGTCGGGGCGCTCCAGATCGCGACCCTGCTGGCGCCGTGGACGCAGACGCTCCATGTCGGGCTCGGGGCGCTGGTCTGGGGCGGCACCGTGGCGCTCGCGGTCGCGGCGTACTACGAGGCGAGAATCGCCACTTCCATCGCGATGGCCGCCGATGGCTCGACCACCGGCGACGAGGCCGGCGCCACGGAAGCGACGCCCGCCAGCTCCGTCGGAGCATCGATTCGCGCCTACGTGGCCCTCACGAAGCCCCGGATCATCGAGCTGCTGCTCGTCACCACGGTCCCCGCGATGGTCCTCGCGACCCGCGAGGTCCCCGGCATGCCGATGCTCGACTGGTTCCGCCTGACCTTCTGGACCCTGATCTGCGGGACGCTCGCTGCGGGCTCCGCGAATGCCATCAACCAGTACCTCGAGCGCGACATCGACGCCCACATGGCCCGCACTCGCCGCCGCCCGCTGCCGGCGAACGCGGTGACCCCGGAGCGCGCGGTCGTCTTCGGGATCGTGCTCGGCGCCATCTCGGTCGGTGTCATGGCCTGGACCGTGAACGTCCTCGCCGCATTCCTGACCCTGCTGGCGATCGGCTTCTACGTCGTCGTCTACACGATCATGCTCAAGCGCAGCACGCCGTCGAACATCGTGATCGGTGGCGCGGCAGGCGCGCTCCCGCCGGTCATCGGCTGGGCGGCGGTCACCGGCAACGTCGGGATCCCAGCGCTGCTGCTGTTCCTCGTCGTCTTCTACTGGACCCCGCCCCATTTCTGGGCGCTGGCGCTCCGGATCCGCGGGGACTATGCCGCGGCCGGCGTGCCGATGCTCCCGGTTGTGCGCGGCATCGCCGAAACGAGCCGCCAGATCGGGCTGTACACCATCCTCCTCGTGGCCCTCACCATCGTCTTCGGGATCGTCGCCCGGATGGGCGCGCTGTACCTCGCGGCGGCGATCCTGCTCGGTGCCGCCTTCCTGTGGCGCGCCTGGGTGCTGTGGCAGCAGGGCACGGCGCCCGAGGCGTCGACCGCCCAGGCGATCCGCCTCTACCGCTACTCGATCACCTACCTCACCGTGCTCTTCGCCGCGGTCGCGCTCGACACGATCGTCCGCGTCTAGACTCGATCGATGCGCTCCCGGACGACGCCGCTCGATGCCTTCGATCCCAACGTGGTGCTCGGGCTCTTCACCTGGAGCGACCGGCCGCAGTACGCCCACCGCGAGCTCGACGTCGAGGTCGCTCGATGGGGGAGCGCCACGGACCCGACCAATGCCCAGTTCGTGGTCCAGCCCTACGACGCGCCCAACCACCTCGTCCGCTTCACCGCCACGAACGCGGTCCGGACGGTCCAGCAGTTCACCTGGCGCGCGGGCGAGGTCTCGTTCACCAGCCGCCGGCTGGACACCGGCGCGGTGGTTGCCACCTCGACGTATCGCGGAGCGGACGTCCCGAAGCCCGGAGACGAGCGCGTCCGGCTGAACCTGTGGCTCTTCGGTGGCGCGGCGCCGCTGAACGGTCAGCCGGTGGAGGTGGTCGTGGAGTCGTTCGGGTTCGCTCCGTAGCGTGCAGCTTCGATTCCTCGGCGGTGCCAACACCGTCACCGGTTCGCGCTTCCTGCTGACGACCGAGCGCGCCCGTGTCCTCATTGACTGCGGGATGTTCCAGGGGAGCCCCAACGAGGTCATCCGGAACCGCGTTCCGCTCGGCTTCGACCCGAGCGAGTGCGACGCGATCCTCATCACTCATGCCCACCTCGATCACTGCGGCCTGCTGCCGGTGGTCGTTCGCGAGGGTTATTCGGGCCCGATCTACCTCACCAGCGCGACGGCGGAGCTCGTGGAGATCGTGCTGCTCGACAGCGGCCGGCTCCAGGAGGAGTTCGCGAAGCGCCACGACCGCTGGGAGCGACGTCACCCCGAAAAGGCCGAGGCCGCCGACGCCCAGACCGAGGAGAAGTACCGCGCCGCCGCCGACCAGGCCCGCCGAGCCGAGGAAGCCGGGCACGTGCCCACCTCGATGGAGCCCGATGCCGGCGCGGCCGCGAACCCGGCTGTCGCGAACGCCGACGCCACCGCAGCTGCCGCGAATGCCGCGCCCGCAGCGGAATCGGAGGCGACCGCCGCCGCCGAGGACAGCCCGCCCGCGGCGTCTTCCGAGGGCAACCCCGAGTCCGCGCTCCGGGCGCAGCCGCCATCGATCGACATGGACCTGGACGATCCGCTCTACGACGAGTCGGACGCCGAGAAGGTCATGCCGCTCTTCAAGCACGTCCGATATGGCCGGCCGATGGACGTCGCGCCGGGCATCCGAGCGACGTTCTTCGATGCGGGCCACATCCTGGGCTCGGCGATCATCTCGCTGGAGATCCGCGAGCATGATGGCGCCGAACCTCGGACGATCGTCTTCTCCGGCGATCTCGGCCGCCCCGACACCCCGATCATCAGCGACCCCACGCCGATGGCGAATGCGGACTACGTCGTCGTCGAGTCGACCTATGGCGGGCGCGAGCACGAGCCCGGCGACGAGGCGGTCCGGATGCTCGCGGAAGTCGTCAACGCCGTGGACAAGGCTGGCGGCGTGCTGCTGATCCCGTCCTTCGCGATCGGGCGAACGCAGGAGATCGTCTGGGAGCTGGACCGGCTCATTGAGCGCGGCGAGATCCCGCAGCTCCCGCTCTACCTCGACTCCCCGATGGCGACCCGCGCCAGCGACGTCTACCGCCGTCACCCGGAGTTCTACGACGCCGAGACCGCGGATCTCCTGAAGCGCGGCGAGACGCCCCTCGACTACCCGGACCAGCACATCACCCGCCGAGTCGACGAATCCAAGGCGATCGCGACCGCCCAGCGGCCGTACATGATCGTGGCCTCGAACGGGATGCTGACCGGCGGACGCGTCGTGGCCCACCTGCGCAACCTCATCGACGATCCGGCCGCCACGATCCTGTTCGTGGGATACCAGGGCGAGGGCACGCTCGGCGCGCACCTTCAGGCGGGCGCGACGACCGTCAAGGTCGATGGCCAGGTGCGGAACGTCCGCTGCAAGGTCCGATCCATCAGCGGCTTCTCCGCCCACGCGGACGAATCGGAGCTGCTGGACTGGCTCGGGCACTTCGCGGCGGGGAAGGGGAGCGACGACGCCGGCTATCCCCGGACCGTGTTCCTCGTCCATGGCGACCCGGAAGCGCAGATCGCGATCCAGCCCAAGGTGGAGGCGCTCGGATTCCGCGTCCACGTCCCGCACTGGCGCGAGGCCGTCACGCTCGACTGACCGGCACGGGCCGGACGCGGCACGGCACACTGGCGGCGATGCGTCCTCGACTGCAAGTTCTCGAGCCGCCGCTCATCCATGCCATCGTCGACGAGGCCAAGCGCCTCCTCGATGAGGTCGGCATGGAGATTCGCGGCAAGGGCATGCGCGAGCGCCTCCTCGCCCACGGGCTCCCGACGACGCCCGACGGCCGCGTCCGCTTCCCACCGGACGTGGTGGAGCGGGCGATCGAGAGCGCTCCGGCCAGCTTCAAGCTCTACGACCGCGACGGCACCGAGGCCGCCGACCTCGGCGGCGATCGAGTCCACTTCGTGCCGGGCTCCAGCGGGCTCCGAGTCCTCGACCACCGGACGGGCGAGGCGCGCCTCGCCAACACGGCGGACTTCGTCGAGTACGTCCGGCTCGGCGACGGCCTCGAGCACCTCGGGTACCTCGCCACTGCGTTCTCGACGAACGACGACATCGAGGCCCAGGTCTCCGACGCCTGGCGGCTGTATCTCGTCCTGACCAACTCGAAGCGGCCCGTGGTCTCCGGAGCGTTCACGGAGCACGGCACCGAGCGGATGGTCGAGATGATGCAGCTCTTCCGCCGCGATCGAGCCGACCTCATCGCCCGCCCGATGTCGATCTTCACGATCACCGCGACCGGCAACTTCCGGTACAGCGAGGACTCCTGCCAGAACCTCCTGGATTGCGTGGCGGCGGGGATCCCGGTTGAGATCGTGCCGGTCACGCTGATGGGGTTGATCGCGCCGGTCACGACCGTCGGCGCAACGGTCTTCCACACGGTCGACGTGCTGGCCGGGATCACGATGGCCCAGATCGTGCGGCCAGGGGCGCCCGTGCTCTTCGGTGGCGCCCCGGCGACCTTCCACATGAAGGTCGCGAGCTCACCGATGGCGGCGATCGAGGCCCAGCTGCTCGATGTCGCCTACGTCGAGGTCGCGAAGTCCCTCGGGCTGCCGACGCAGTCGTACATGGCGCTGACGGACGCCAAGGAGATTGACGCGCAGGCCGGGGCCGAGACGTTCGGGAGCGCGATGCTCGCCGCCCTCGCGGGCGTGAACTCCGTCTCCGGCCCGGGGATGCTCGACTTCCTGCTGGTGTTCAGCCTGCCGAAGCTCGTGCTCGACGACGAGCTGTGCGCCCAGGCCCTGCACTTCGTCCGCGAGGTCCGACCACTCGATGACCTCCCGGCGCGCGCGCTGGTCGATGAGGTCATCGCGAACCAGCACCTGATCATGGCCGACCACACGACCCGCTACTGGCCGGAGGTGCTTCACCTGCCGAGCCGGGTCTTCGATCGCGACAACCGCGAGAACTGGACCAAGGCCGGCGCACCGGACACCAACAAGCGGGCGATCGCCGAGGTGGAGCGGCGCCTCGCGGCCTACGAGCCGGTCGAGACGGATCCCGTCGCGGACCTGGAGCTGCAGCGGATCATCCGGTCCGGGATGGAATCGCAGACGGAGCTGCCGTTCGTGCCGCCACCATTGCTGGACGGTGGCGCCGCCGCTGCGGCGGCCGCGGGCGATGCGCCGCGCGGGCGTCGCCCGAACCCGCGCCGAGGCCGCTAGCGACCCTCAGGCCGGCTGGACTCAGGAGCCGAGCGCGGCCTGCAACACGGGCGGGCCGGTTCGCTTCGTGGCCCCGTCGGCCTCCAGGCTGACCACGAACCGCGTCTGTGGCCCGATCTCCCACGTCTGCCAGTCGTCGAGCGAGGCAACCCACCACGCGGTGTCACCGGAGAACTCCATCGTGCCCACGGCGACGCTCTTCGCCCCGTCCTCGAGCCAGCAGAGGTAGCGCTGGCCCGGTGCGGGCGCGGTGAGGGCGCTGGTCAGCACGACCCAGTCGTGGCGAGACCAGGCAATGGAGCCCGCGGTTGCGCCTGCCGTGGTGCGAAGCTCGACGACCTTGTGGTCGGTGGCGAGGACCTCGTCCATCGCGGCGGCGAGCGTCGTGAGGGCGGCAACCTCGGTCTCGGCTCGGGCGCGCTTCCCCGACTGGTCCAGCGTGATCGCGGCAGCGCCGACGAGGATCACGAGCGAGGCGGCCACCGCGAGCCACTCGCGGGCGATCGGGCGACGACGGGCGCGCGTGGACTCCGGCGCCCTGCGCGCCGCCGGCCGACGGAAGACGGAGCTCGAGGGCGCGATGCGGGTCATCTCGCCGGTGTCTGCCGCTTCGGTGGCGGGCGCGGGCATGCCCTCCGCACGGACGGCCGCGAGGACGTCCGCTCGCAGCCTCGGCGGCACCTCGACGCGGTGGACCGCGGCAAACGCGCCGCGCTCCGACGAGGGCAGCGACGCGCGGACATCGGCCTGGACTCGTGACCAGCCCTCGAGGTCCGCCCGGCAGGTGGGGCAACCGGCGAGGTGCTCCACGAGCGCGAGGTCAGCGGCGTCGGTGGACGTCGAGAGGCTGCGGAGCCGGGCGGGCTCGAGGCTCAGGTCCTCGATCCGCTCGTGGGCGGCGGCGTGATCCATGTCGCTCATCGGTCGCGCGCCAGTGCGCCGTCGGGATCTGCGGCCGCCAGGCCCAGCAGGTCATCGGCGTCTGCGAGCGTTCCGAG
Source organism: Candidatus Limnocylindria bacterium (assembly GCA_035525825.1). Taxonomy (GTDB): domain Bacteria; phylum Chloroflexota; class Limnocylindria; order Limnocylindrales; family CSP1-4; genus UBA5189. The sequence continues at coordinate 15,396 of DATLDP010000044.1, read as the reverse complement.
CCGCATCCGCAGCTGGGCCATCGCTCGGCGGGTGCGAGATTTCACCGTCCCGAGGGGCCACTCCAGCCGCTCCGCGATCTGGGCCTGCGAGAGGTCCATCGAGTAGCCCAGCACGATGACCTGGCGCTCATGCTCGGGCAGCTCCGAGATGCCGGTCCGGACCAGGGCCTGGACCCAGCGGCGGGACGCGACGCTGCCGGGATCCGTCGCGGCGTCGGCGACGAGCTCCGGCGGGCCCTCCATGCGCGGCCCGTCGGCGCCCGCTTCCGTCATCGAATCGAGCCGGAGGGCGTCGCGGCTGGGGCGGCGACGTTCGGCCCGCAGGCGGTCGATCGCCCGGTTGCGTGCGATCGCGAGCAGCCACGTGAGCAGCGAGCCGGATCGTGCATCGAACTGGCCGGCTCGGCGCCAAAGGGTCACGAACGCGTCCTGGACCACCTCAGCGGCGGCCTCGCGGTCGCCGAGGAAGCGGAGGACGCTGCCGAAGAGGAAGCCCGAGTGGCGGTCGTAGGCGATCACGAACGCGGCCTCATCGCCGCCCGCGATGCGATCGACCAGCGCGGCGTCCTCGGACGTCCGACCGTCCTCGATCACCGTGCCGTCGCTCGCGCAGTTGCCAGTGCCCGCATCGCCGGATGGTCAACCCGTTGCCCGATCCTGTCCACTCCCCCGAATCGCCGCGTGTCAGTAGGTACCTTTCCCGCCGGCGAGCTGGTCGCCGGACGGCTTGACGAGGTACCAGACCTCGTTGACACCCTGGCCCTTCACGTCGCCCGCCGCCGCGTCGCCCGAGAAAAAGTACAGCGGCTGCTTGTCGATGGTGACCTGCATCGTGCCGTCGTCGCGCTTGAACGTGCCAACGGTCCCGGTGACGCCCTCTCCGGCGTTCACCGTGGTGCCGTCCGGAACCGTATAGGCGGGCCATGCCTGGGCACAGCCGCCCGTGCAGGTGCTCTTGTCGTCCTCGTCGGGCGTGAAGAGGTACAGCGACATCCCGTTCGCGGCGGTGATGTAGGCGCCGAGGATCCCGTTGGTGGCGAGGTTCACGGTCGCGCCGGTGGCGACGACAGTCGAGTCCGGCGTGGCGATTCCGCCCGTCGGTCCGGCCGAGGCTGGAACCGTCGTCGCGCCGGTGGTCGCACTGCCGCCGCTGCCGGCGTTGCTGCACGCGGCGAGGGCGAGCACGAGCGCAGCTGCCGCGGTCGCGAATCGCGCGCGAGGCCGAGCACGAAAAAGCGACCGAGCGTGGGTCGCGGTCGAGGTCATGGACGGCTCCTCCCAGGCGCGGCGCCCTCCCAGGTCGCCGCTTCGATGGTCCGTCCTTTCCTACGTCGCGGACAGGGAAATGGATCGCGGACGTCGGGCTCCCCCCCGGATCGAGCGCCTTGGCGACACCGGGTGCTGGCGACTCAGCGAGGGCGGATGCCACCTCTGGCAACGATCCGCGCCTCCGCGTCATCCCATCCCGGATCGAACGGCTTGCCGGGCTCGTCCAGGTCGAGGACGAGCGGCGCGTGGTCCGACGGGATCGGCTTGCCCTTGCGCGCCTCGCGATCGATCTCCGCGGCGATGACGCGGCCTGCGAGCGACTCGCTCGGCAGCAGGTGGTCGATCCGCATCCCGAAGTTCTTGTGGAAGTTGCCGGCACGGTAATCCCACCAGGTGAACCGCCCCTTGGCGTCCGGCTGGAGCTGGCGGTAGCCGTCGCGGAGGCCCCAGTCGAGCAAGGACCGGAACGCCACCCGCTCAGGCTCGGACACATGCGTTCCGCCGTGGGCGCGCGCAGCCGCCCAGACGTCCTCGTTCGTGGGCGCCACGTTCATGTCGCCCCCGAGGAGGATCGGCTCCGAAGGATCGCGGGTCTCGTCCAGCCAGCGCCGGGCACGCTGGAACCACTTGAGCTTGCCGAAATAGAAGGGGGAGTCCACGACGCGGCCGTTCGGGGCGTAGAGGGTCACCACTCGGAGCGGGTCCCCGGACGGCGGTGAGATTCGCACCGACAGCATCCGGGCCTCGTCGGAGGGGTTGAAGTGGTCCTCGTCCAGGCTCGTCGTGGTGCCCGCGCCGCTGTTGCGGACCGGTCCGTCACCGAAATTCGTGATGGCCTCGTCGACGCCGATCCCGTCCCGGACCGCAACCGCCACGCCGTTCCAGCGCCCCTCGCCGTGGTGGACGAGCTGGTAGCCAGCCATCTGGAAGGTCATGAGGGGCGCGTCGGCGTCGGAGAGCTTCGTCTCCTGCATCAGCAGGACGTCGGGCGCGGCCCGTTCCAGCCACCACTCGATCTTCTCGAGCCGGGCCTTCATGGAGTTGACGTTCCAGGTCGCGATGCGCATGACGGTCCTCCGCCGATCGATGCGTCGGCTCAGCGGCCCCGCATGTCGGCGATCGTCGTCCCGTCCATCGAGATGCCCTCGCCGTGCTCCTCGTACGGGAGCTCGAGGGCCGCGAAGGCCGAGCGGGTCGCGTCCGCGTCGGAAGTCGTGAGCATCAGCGCGCCCTCGGTGTCCTCCGCGACGCCGACGATCCCGGTGATGTTGACGCCGCGCTCGCCGAGGGCCGTGGCGACTCTCGCCAGCGAGCCCGGCTTGTCCTCCAGCTGGACCGTGAACCAGACCATCATCGGGGCGCCACCTCCATGCTGCGATGGTAGTCGGGGCACCCGGGTCGCGCCGCAGTGGCGACCGGACGGCCCAGTTGAGGCAAACGGCTGCCGCCGACCGGTAGGCTTCCGCCGATGGCACCCCCGATCACCGTCGCGTCGGCAGCGTCGTGAGCCCGGCAGCCAAGCCTGCGGGTCCGCTCGTCCAGGTCTTTGGCACGCCCGATTCGCAGCCGACGCGCGCGGCGATGCGGTTCTTCAAGGAACGCCGGATGGAGATCCACTTCGTCGACATCGGCCGCAAGCCGATGGCCGCGGGCGAGCTGCGCCGCTTCGTCGATCGCCTCGGCGCCCGCGCCCTCGCCGACACCGACGGCAAGACCTGGCGTGACGCCGGCCTCGGCTACCTCTCGATGACCGACGCGGACCTCGCCGCCCGCTTGCTCGATGACCAGCGGCTCCTCAAAATCCCGCTCGTGCGCGTCGACAACGCCTTCGCCGCCGGCAAGGACGACGCGGCCTGGAAAACGCTTTTGTCTCTGCGCGGAGCGGCGCCGCATGGCTAGCCGCTTGGACCGGATCCGGCAGATGGCGCCCACGGGGCTCGCTGGGCTCTTCGTTGCCAGCGGGGTGCTTCATCTGGTTCGCCCTACCTTCTTCGAGGCCGCCGTTCCGCCGATGCTGCCGGCCCCGCAGGCAATCATTGCGATCAGCGGGGTCGCGGAACTCGTCTGCGGAGCCGCCCTGCTGACGGGACAACGCTGGGCGGGTCCGATCAGCGCCATCCTGCTGCTCGCCATCCTCCCAGGCAACGTGAATGTCGCCCTTGTGATGTCTGCTGATCCAGACGCGTCGGCTGCCGGGCGCATCGCAGCGTGGGCGCGCCTGCCGCTCCAGATCCCCCTCATCTGGGCCGCCCTCCAAGCCGGAAGCAAGCCCCCGAAGGGGCCACGAGCTGTCCATGATCCGCGCTGAGTGAGCGCTTTCACCGTCGGCGAGCGGCGGATTCCCCGCGTCGTCACGCGCACGATCATCGTGGGGTTGCTCGGCCTGATCATCGGCTCCGTCGGGTACTGGGCCGTCGGGGCGATCCGGGATCGGCGTGAGACCCAACGGACGACCGCGGAATTCGATCCGCCGGTTTGGGCGGGCCAGAATCCACCGGGCGGCTGTCCCGGCGGCTTCTACGCCCGCCGCGAGCAGACCATCGTCCTCACGATCAGCGCTCACTGTGCGACGCCCGGCGCGGCCTTGCGCGACGCGGCCGGCAAGATGATCGGCGTGTTCGGGCAGCGGGCCGTCGTCGACGAGTGCCCGCCTGACCGCCTCTGCCAGGCGTCGGACTTCCTCGCGATGGCCCTCGTCGCCGAGCGGATCCCATGGGGCCACCTGAACGTCGTGGACCTCGGTGCCGGCGGGTATCGGACCATCGAGTCCGGGACGGCGCCGTTCGGCTGCGGGGACGTGAAGCTCGGCGACCTGGCCGAGACGAACGGGCGCGAGCACTATCGAACGGGCAAGGTCGTCGCGAACGATCCCTACGACTTCAGCACCGACGTGATCTTTCCGTGCATGATCCGGACGGGCATCCAGGTGCACTCCGGCGATTCGGGCGGTTCGGTCCTCGTGAACGGGATCCCCGCCGGGGTCATGTCACGGACGTTCGGCGAAACCTCGGGATTCACGCCGCTCGCCGAAGGCCTCGAGAACCTCGGGCTGACGCTCTGCACGACGCCCGATTGCGACCTCTCGCCCGACACGGCGGTCCAGCCAGCCGGGTGACGGCTCGAGGCGTTCGCCCCGCCGGCGAGCCCCGGTCAGCGACCCCGCCGCAGCGTCGGCCAGACCAGGTACAGGCCCGCGACGCTGATGAGCGCGAGCCCGAGGACGGCCCACATCGGGTCGCCGACCATGAAGCTCTTGCCGGCGATCAGCCCCAGGCCCTGCAGGAGCCAGGTGCCGCCGACCAGGGCGAGGACGACGGCCATCAGGAGTCGGGATCTGGTCACGGGCGTAGCATGCGCCGACCGGCGGCCGACCATGGTTCGGACCGCATCCACCGGCTGACGCTGAGCACAGGAGCACCGATGGAAACCCGCAAGCCCGGGGCAAAGCAGGACCGGGCCCGCGACCAGCGGAGTGGCAAGGACGTCGCCGGCGAGGAGCCGGGGACCGAGGACGTCGCGACCCACGATGGAAGCGGCGAGCCCATCGGCGAGCATCGCCGCTCGGGCCGCCTCGTGATGAGCCAGGACCTCGGCCGCAAGACCTCCACCGATCCGACGATGACCGAGGATCGCAAGCTCCTCGAGCCCAGCAGCCGCTCGGCCTTCCTCCAGACCGACACCTGGCGCGCGCTCCGCATCCTCTCCGAGTTCGTCAAGGGCTTCGATGCGCTGGCCGACATCGGCCATGCCATCACGGTCTTCGGCTCCGCGCGGGTGACCGAGGAGACTCCGGCGTACAAGATGGCGCGCGAGATCGGGCGCCTCCTCGCGAAGGAGGGCTACGCGGTCATCACCGGCGGCGGGCCGGGGGTGATGGAGGCGGCGAATCGCGGCTGCCAGGAGGGTGGTGGGCTCTCGGTCGGGTGCAACATCGAGCTGCCCCACGAGCAGTCGATCAACGACTACGTCGATCTCGGGGTGGAGTTCCGGTACTTCTTCGCCCGCAAGACGATGTTCGTGAAGTACGCCGACGGCTTCGTGATCCTCCCGGGCGGCTACGGCACGATGGACGAGCTGTTCGAGGCGCTCACGCTGATCCAGACCGGCAAGATCCGGCACTTCCCCGTGATCCTCGTCGGCAGCGCGTTCTTCGGCGGGTTCATCGAGTGGATCAAGTCCAAGCTCCTGGGCGAGGGCATGATCTCGCCGGAGGACATCGACCTCATCCAGGTCACCGACGATCCCGAGGAGGTCGTCGAGATCTTCCGCAAGGCCAGCCGGCGCAAGGCCGAGGCCAAGCAGCACGACATCGAGAGCGACATCCGCCTCTGATCCGCCCTCGCCCGGGCCGCGCCGACCGGTCGCCGCCCGGCTGGTTCGTGGATGAACCAATCGACCGGCAGCGCCGATCCACGAGTGCCGCATCCACGCCCCGGACCCTCGTTTGACGGTCTGATGATCCGCCAACGGATCAGGTAGCGGTTGAGCTCGACGTTTCCCGCTGCCCCGTGGCCCATTCTGGCGCTCGTCGGTTGATTGATCCGCGGGCGCTCCAGGCGGCCCGCGGGCGGCCGCCGAGCCGAGCTACTCGAGCGGGACCGCGACCTCGATGACGTCGCCGGTGACGCGGACCGGGTAGTAGCGGAGGCGGCGGACGCGGGTGAGGCGGCGGGCCTCCGCCTTGATCCCCGGCGGGTCCGGCTTGGGCTCACGCCCCTCCGGCGCCCAGACGGGGTGGTAGTTGCCATCCGCATCGAGGCCGCCGGTCGTCGGCATCCGGGTCGGATCGCCGGTGGAGAGGTCGAATTGGCCGCTGTGGAGCGGGCAATCGACAAGGCAGCCGTCCAGCTTGCCGATGGAGAGCGGGGCCGCCATGTGGGGGCAGCGATCGTCGATCGCGACGAGCCCGGCGGGCGTGTCGGCGACCATGATGTCGAGGTCCCCGAACGACACCCGGCGCATTTCGCCAGCGCCAAGCTCGGTAGCCCGAAGGGCCGCCTGGAACGGCGCCCGACCCGCCCCGACTGCGATGAGGCCCGGCGGGATCGGCGCGATCGAGATTCCGCGCTGCTCCGTGGTCACGATCCGGTGCCCGTCATCGCGGCGATCGTAGGCCCAAACAGCCGACGACCCCGCCGGCTGAGCCGGGCGGGGTCGTCGAGGTTGCGAGGGAAGCGGTCCCTACTCGGGAAGCGCCACCGGCTGTGGGCGAGCGACGGGCTCGGAGCGCTTGCCGTCCTTGGTGGCGTCCGGCGCCGCGCTGGGGCCGTGCCCCATCGTGGTCCGGAGCGGGATCTCCTTCATCGCGAGAGCCGCGACGAACGCGAGGACGGTCGTGACAATGCCCACGAAGAACACCGAGGTCACCGCGATCGTGAACGCCTGGTGGATGCCCAGGATGATGTTCGGGATCAGCGGCTCCACGACCGCGCGGAACTGCTCGGGCACGCCTGCGAGGATGGAGGCCCCGAGGTCCTGGCCCACGACGATGAGCTTCTCCGCGCCGGCGACGTTGCCACCGCCGAACTGGCTCACGAACTGCTGCGGCACGCCCGCCGCGACGAGCTGCGTTGGCAGCTCCTCGGACAGCCGCGAGCCGAAGACGGTCCCGAGGAGCGCGAGGCCCACGGATCCGCCGACCTGGCGGAAGAACGTCAGGTTGGAGGTCGCGACGCCGAGCTTCGAGAACGGCACCGCGTTCTGGATGACGATCGTGAAGACCGAGAGCGTCGGCCCGATGCCCAGGCCGGTGATGAACATCCAGATCCACATGACCGGGAGGTCCGTGTCGACCTTGAGGTTGGTCATCAGGAACAGGCCGACGGCCATGGTCGCGAGGCCGGTCAGGATGATCACCTTGTAGCGGCCCGTCCGCGCCACGAGCTGCCCGGCCACGATGGAGCTGATGATCACGCCCGCCAGCAGGGTGAGCGTCTGCAGCCCTGATTCGGTAGGGCTGACGCCCTTCACGAACTGGAACCACTGGGGCAGGAAGATCACGGCCCCGAAGAACCCGAAGCTGATCAGGAACGTCGCGACGATGCTCGAGGCATACGTCCGGCTTCGCCACAGGTCCAACGGGACGATGGGCTCCTTGGCCCGCGATTCGATGAAGAGGAAGGCCAGGAACAGCGCGGCGCCAAGGGCGACCAGCCCACCGACGTGGGGCTCCGTCCACTCGCCGAACTGCTTGTTCGTCAGGCCGATGAGCAGCGTCGAGATGGCCACGGTGAAGACGCCGGCCCCGAGGAAGTCGAGGTTCCGGGTCGCGCCCGCCCGCTTGACCGTGGGCAGGAGCCGCCAGATCACGGCGAGGGCGATGATCCCGACCGGCAGGTTGATGTAGAAGATCCAGTGCCAGCCGATGTTCTCGGTGATCCAGCCGCCGGCCAGCGGCCCGATGATCGAGCTGAGGCCGAATACCGCGCCGAACAGGCCCTGGTACTTGCCTCGTTCAGCCGGGGTGTACATGTCACCGATGACCGCGAGGGAGATCGGGAACAGCGCACCGGCGCCGAGGCCCTGGAGGCCGCGGAAGAAGATGAGCTGGTAGATGTCCTGGGACAGCCCGGACAGGGCAGATCCGATCAGGAAGATCGTGATGCCGAGCATCAGCAGCGGCTTCCGGCCGTACAGGTCGGACAGCTTGCCGTAGAAGGGCACGGTGATCGTGCTGGTGAGCAGGTAGATGGTGACGGTCCAGACGTACAGCGACTGGCCGCCGAGGTCGGAGACGATGGTCGGGAGCGCGGTGCCGACGATGGTCTGGTCCAGGGCGCCCAGGAGGAGGCCCAGGAGGACCGCGCCGAGGATCTCCAGCTTGGCGCGCGGGCTCAGCCCGAGCGCGGGATCCTCCTCGAGCGTCGGTGTCCGCTCGTCGACTTCAGCGGTTGGGAACGATTCCATACGGTCGGGTTCCTTCGTGTTCAGGGGTAGAGGTGGGAAGCCGCTGTCAGTTGGCTTCGGCGAAGTGGTGGTGATGGACGTCGGTGGCCTCGATCTCGACCGAGAGCGCGCGACGCAGGCTCCGGATCGCGGACAGCACCAGCGGCCGCTCCTCCGGGGCGAGGTGGCCGATCACCGCGCGCATCCGCTCGCGGCGGCTCGACTCGGTCTCGAAGACGGCCTTGAGGCCGGCGTCCGAGGGCTTCACGAGGACCAGGCGACGGTCGTCGGGCACGCGGACGCGCTCGATCAGGCCGTGCTCCTCCATCCGGTCCATGATCCCCGTGGCGTTCGACACGGACACGCCGAGGAGGTCCGCCAGGCGGCTCATCGGCATGGCTCCGTGGTGCTGGAGCAGCCACAGGACGTGGAGCTGGGGCATGCTGACGCGACCCTGGACCAGCTGGCCCATCGAGGCGCATTTGAGCTCGCCGACCCAGCCCCCGACTTCTGTCAGGATGGCCTCGACCGTGGCTTCGAGCGTCGTCGGCTCGGTCGTCAGCGGCTCGGTCGCCGCCGCCGGGGTGGTTGCTGGATTGGCAATACTTCGCATGTAGTGAAGCATTCTACGGACATGAATGATTTCGTCAACGGCAAGGTTCGAGAGGAGCCGGCTCGATGCGCTTCGCGCTGATGATCGAGGCCCAGCAGGGGCTGACCTACGAGGACCAGCTCGGGATCGCGCTGCGCGCGGAGGCCGCCGGCTTCGAGGCGATGTTCCGCTCCGACCACTACGCCGCGTTCCCGGGCGACGCCGACCAGGTCACCACCGACGCCTGGGCGGTCCTGGCGGGTCTCGCCCGCGAAACGTCGACGATCCGGCTGGGGGTGCTCGTCAGCCCCGTCACGTTCCGGCATCCCGGCAACTTCGTGAAGCTCGTGACCACGGTCGACCATATGAGCGGCGGGCGGATCGAGGTCGGAGTGGGCGCGGGGTGGAACGAGGCGGATCACCTGCCGCTTGGCCTGCCGTTTCCCGAGATCAAGGAGCGGGCGGACCTCATGGAGGACCAGCTCACGCTGCTCCACGGCCTCTGGGAGGAGCCCGAGGGCTGGAGCTACGACGGCGCGGCGATCGTGGTCCGCGATGGGAAGCTGGTGCCCGGGCCCGTGCAGGCGGAGGGCCGGCCGGTTGGGAAGAACGGGCAGCAGCGGCCGCGGATCCTCACCGGGAGCAGCGGCTCGCCGCGGGGCTATCGCGTGGCGGCGAAGTACTCCGACGAGTTCAACCTGAGCTCATCCTCACCGGACAGCGCACGAAAGGCACAGGCGGAGCTCGATGCGGCCTGCCTGGCGATCGGGCGAGATCCCAAGACGCTCACGCGGTCCGCGATGGCGGGCGTGCTGGTGGGGCGCGACCGGGAGGAGGTCTCCCGGCGAGCGGAGGCGCTGCTCGGCGCGTTGGGGCAGGACGCGTCCGAGGGGCTGGACTGGCTGGAGGCGCGGCGCGACCGCTGGATCATCGGCACGCCGGACGAGGCGCGGGCGAAGGTCGAGCGCTTCGCCGACGCGGGCATCGAGCGGATCATGCTGCAGGACTTCCTGCCCCGCGACCTCGAGATGATCGACCTCCTGGCCGCGGAGCTGATCGGGAAGGTCTAGCGGTCAGCCGGCGGCGTCCGCCGCCGCGAGGTAGCGCGCGTCGTCCCGCCGGATCGGGTCGGGGTTGACGCCGCGATCTCGGGCCAGCCGCTCGGTGACCAGCTGAAGCGGCACGGCGGAACCGAGGAGCGACGCGGTCGCGGTCGGGATCTCGCCGGATGACGGCACCACGAGCCGCCCCGCTGGCGTGAGGGACGCCGGGACCGCCGCGTCGTAGCGCTCGGAGATGATGGCGCCGGCGGACAGCCCCAGCGTCGAGATCGCCCGCAGGACGCCGCTGGCGCGCGCAAGTCGATCGTCGAACCTGGCGGGGTCCGTGAGGATCAGGACGAACCCCATCGCCGATTCCATGCCGGCGAGGTGGCCGTGCAGGACCGTTTCGAGGTCCCGCATCGAGGCCGAAAGGTGCGCGCCCTCTTCGACCTTGAGCACCAGCTCGCGAGCCGCCGGTCGATCGACACCGGTGCCGCTGACGATGAGGTGGTCGATTGGGTTCAGCGCGGCCGCGAGCGCCTCCGTGGCCCGCACGGCATCCGGCGCGAGCCCGGCGCCAAGCAGGCGTCGCGCCGATTCGGATTGGATCGGTCGATCGGTCAGGTGCCCCGCCACCGCCGCGGCGGCGAGCATCGGCGAGACGTAGCCGACCGTGTGGCACCAGCTCTGGTCCAGCTCGTCGGTCGCGACGACGATGTCGGCGATCGCCGCGCCCGGCGACCGTTCCGAGACGGTGAAGAGCGCAACCGTCGCGCCGGCGGCCTTGGCCGCCTCGAGCGCCCGGTTCGTCGCCCAGGTGCCGCCCTCGTGGCTGACGCCGATCACGAGCGCCCCGTCGCCGCCGAGCTCACCCTCGAGGGACGCCTCGAATGCCTGCACGGCAACGGGCATGCCCGCTTGGCCGATCCCCGAGGGCAGCCCCGCGTCGCCGAGCGCCTCGCGCAGGATCTCGACCACCGCCAGCGCGGCGTGCTCACTGGTCCCGCAGCCCGTGACGAGGATCGGCCGGCCGAGCGACGCGGTCGATCGAACCGCTGCCGCGAGTCGCGCCGCGCTGCTGTCAGGCGCCGCCTGGCGCTGGAGCACGCGCGCGGCGAGGCCCGGCTCGGCCTCGATCATCTCGGTCATGTGGAATGGCGGCCCGTCACGTCGCGAGGGCATCTCGCTGCTGGCCCACGGGTCCGGAGCGGCGGGGAGGGGAGCATCGGGATCGCGGCGGTGGTCATCCATGCGCCGATTGTCGCCGCCGGAGCCGCCTCGGCGCTCGCCGATCAGCTCCCGGGCTTCGGCCTCCGAGCGATCCGACCGATCCGCCGCGGCGGCCAGTACCGGAAGAGCACCTTGGCCACGAGCCGGTCCGCCGACACCGGCCCGAACCGGTTCGAGTCAATCGGCGGGCCGAAGCCGGCCCCCGCCGTCGCCTTCTCGTCGGCGTCGGCGAGAAGCCACGCCTCGTCTGGGGCGAGCGTCAGGAAGCCGTCGGCGAAGCGCACCCGCTCGCCCGGGCCCGCGGCGACGCGCTTGAGCGAGAGCACGTCGGTCATCGGGTCGAAGAACACGACGACCGCGCCCGGCTTCGGCCACGTGCGAACCCGCGGATCGACGACGAGCCAGTCACCCGGCGCGATCGCCGGCAGCATCGAGGCTTCGGTCACCGCTACGCGCCACATGCCGGGCCGGGGCGGCGGCGCGGCAACGGACGGGTCGCCCTCTGGACCCGCGACCCCGCCGCCGAAACCGGTCTCCCGAGAGGGATCGCTCAGGCGGGGCGCCCCGCGACTCGGGTCTTCTCGAGCCCGCCGGTGGCCTTCCAGGCGGCGTCCACCTCATCGATGAGCTCAAGCAGCCGCTTGGCGTCGGCCACGTCGGTCGAGGCCTTGACCTTCGAGACCTGCTTGTTGGCCTGCCAGAAGAGGTCGTGGAGGTTTGGGACCTTCTCGAGGTGCTCCGGCTTGAAGTAGTCGTGCCAGAGGACGTCGAGGTGGTGCTTCACGAGCTCGGCGCGCTCTTCCTTGATCGCGATGGCCCGGGTCCGGAACGCGGAATCGTCGTTCGCGCCGTACTTCTCGATAATCCTGTAGCAGGATTCGGCCTCGATTCTCGCCTGCTCGGGATCGTAGACCCCGCAAGGTAGGTCGCAGTGCGCGCGGACGACGCTTCGCGGAGACAGGATTCGGAGGACCAGGTTGTTCATGGACATGAGATCTCCTCTCGGCTGGGTGTGGCCGCCCGGGTGGGATTCGGGCCTGGAGCCTTACTCGGCAAGGAAACGTGACGGATCGTTGCCTCGGAGTGTCGAAGCGCGACCCGGCACTGTCAAACGAGCGCGATTCGTCCGATGAACGACGTGATCGGAACGCTGCGGCGCGTCCTTCGCTGGCCTGAACGCGGCCGGAGCGGGCCGTGGCTCGTGGCCCTCGGCATTGCCCTCATCCTCTCGATCCAGCCGATCTGGCGGGACAGCGTCGCGATCGGCATCGCCGGCACGCTCGCGCTCGCGCTCATCGCCGCGGCGCGATGGCAACTGCGCTGGGTCCTCGCGATCGTCCTCGTCGGTTGCGGCATCGCGCTCCGCCTCGCCCTGATCGACAGCCAGCCCGCCTCCGATGTCAGCGACGTCACGGAATACGCCATTCGGACGCTGCTGGCCGGGGGCGACCCGTACGGCGTCGGTTACAACGTGTCCCGCCCGGCCGGCGCGGCCTTCCCCTACGGCCCGGTCGCTCTCCTGTGGTACCTGCCGTCGTACGGCGATCCGGCGTTCATCGAGTTCCTGGTCTCGGTCGCACTGCTGGTGTACTTCGGCCTTCGCGCCGTGAACGGGCGCCCGATCGGCCTGGCGATCTTCGCCGTCGCGCCGCCCCTCGTGCTCGCCTCCATGGATGGATCCAACGACACCAGCGCCGGGGTGCTGATCCTCCTCGCGATGGCCCTTCTCGCCGCGCGACCTGCGCTGGGCGCGGCGGTGCTCGCGGTTGCCGTGGCCTTCAAGCCGTATGCCGCCGCCTGGCTCCTGCCCATGGTCGCGTGGGCGGGTGTGCCGGCCGCCATCGGCTTCGTCATCGCCTCGGTGATCGCGTGGGCGCCGGTGCTGTTCATGTGGGGTCCCGGCAGCTACCTCCGGAGCCTCGCGATGGCGCAGGAGACGCACCTTCGGGAGTCCTACTGGAGCGTCGCGGCGATCCTCGATGGAATCTCGCCGGGTCTGGCGCCGCGGGCCCTCGAGACCGCGCGTTACTTCGTGAGCGGCGCGATCGCGTTCTTCGGGGCGCGGCGGGTCAGGTCGCTGGACGGCGTCATCGTCGTCGGAACGCTGAGCTTCCTCGTCGCGCAGTTCGGCGGCTACTTCGGCTCGTACGTCTATCTCGCCGCGGTCGCGCCGCTCCTGTGCTGGCGCGTTGACGACTGGCTGCGGATGGGCCTCCCCGAGCTGACGCGGGCCTACGCCGAGTGGCCGGACATCGGTCGGCGCGTTCGCCGCCCAGCAGCCACGTCGACGCCGGCGCTCCCGAACCCGGTTGGCGGCGCCGTGCCGGCACCGCGTCTCGGCCGTGCGCAGGCGCGGGTGTTGTCGTCAGTCGTGGCAGACCGGGACGCGTCGCCGAGCCGGCCCTCGCGGACCCCAACGGGCTGAAGGAACTGGCGCCAGGACCTCGTGGCGTGAATCGGTCGAGACTCGATCACCGCCTCCGCGGCTATCATCCGCCGCGATGACCGAGCGAGGGCTCCCGATCGTCGACGGTGCGCCCGCCTGCCCCTTCGTCGCCTTCGAGGACGATCGCGACGAGCGAGCCGCCAGCCCCGACCACCGCCACCGGTGTTACGCGGAAGCCAACCCTGCCCCACGGGCGCTGGCCCATCAGGAGGCGTACTGCCTCTCGTCGGCGTTCCCCGTCTGCCCGACGTTCCAGGACTGGGCGCGTCGCGAGGCGGCCCGATCTCGCGCGGAGGCGGCGCCGGGGCCAACCCGCGGTGAGCTCGAGGCCCTGGTCGCGCCGATGAACCCGCAGCGGAACCCACCCCGGAACTGGGCGGCGCCGCCGCCGTGGAGCGGGCGCAGGGGCGAGCAGCGGCCGGACGCCGACTGGGAGGACGACGAGGGCAATGGCGACCGCCCGGCCGATCCCGACGTGCCACGGCGTGGCCGCGGCCTCTCCGGCAGCTATGCCGACCGCGTCGCCGCCGACCGGCTGGTGGTGCCCGGCATGGACGAGGACGACCACGACGACGAGCTCGATGCCGGCTCATCCGGCGCGTCGATGGCCGGAGGCGCCGCGGCGCTCGCCGGGCCGACGGCCGGCACCTTCGAACCATCGAAGGGCCCGCTCGCGGCGCGATCCGATCCGGCCGCGCCGAGCTACCGCGCCCCGAACGACTGGAGCGAGGACGACGACGATGACGAGGCGCTGCCGCCCGCACCGGCTCGGCGACGGGAGCGGGATCCCGACCGGCTCGCGGCGTTCGGTGGCGGGAGCCGTCCGGCCGGAGGTCGCGACGCGGCTCGTGAGCCTTCGCGCGCGGATCGCCGCAGCGATGTCGACGGTGGCCCGCGCCGGGACGGAGGCGGCGAGCGTCGATCGGGCCGTCGTGAGGATGCGCCCGAGTGGGAGCGCGCCCGTCCGCTGGAGGCCTATCCAACGCTCCGCTCGCGCCGCCTGCCCGAGCTCTCGATCCCGCCGATCCTGGTCGCGGTCGTGGCGCTCGCCCTCGCCGCGGCGGTGCTGTTCGCGCTCCCGGGCCTGCTCGGCTTCGGCAACCCTTCGACGGGTGGCAAGTCACCGAGCCCGTCGACGCCGATCCGCACCCCGCTCGTGACCGCCGCGCCGACGCCGATCCCGCAGCCCACGCAGCAGCTCTACGTGGTGGCGCCGGGCGACACGATGTCGAAGATCGCCGGGCGATTCGGAATCGCGCTGGCAGACCTGATCGCCGCGAACGCGGAGAACATCCCGAACCCCGACACCCTCCAGATCGGCGATCAGGTGATCATCCCGGCCCAGGCTACGCCCTCGGAGCTGCCGGCCGCGAGCGAGATTCCCGCCGCGCCGTAGATTCCCGCCGCGCCTGGGTTCGCGCCGCGCCCGGAACGCCGGCCGGCGCCTCGCCGGCGCTACCTCGGGGCGAGGTTGATCGAGGTGATCTTCCCGGCTTCGACGCGGAACGATGCGTCGAGATGCTGGCTCGGCGCGCCGGGGCGGACCGTGAGGACGTCCGCCTGGTAATTGATCCCCATGTCCTTACCTCGCCCGGGATCATCTTCAACCCGGCCTCGGCTCGCAGGAACCAGCCACCCACCTGCTCGACGCCGCGCAGCGTTCGAGCGTTGTCCCCGACGTGGATCCGCATCTCGACGCGCTCGTCCATCAGCTGGACCGCGCCCGAACGATCGCCGTCGTTGAGCTTCTCGAAGAACTCTTCCATCGTGTCGACTGCACCCATGCCCCGGATCCTAGCCGAGCGCGGCCAGGCTGCCCCGGCGTCGCGCCAGGGTCAGCGAGCCGTCGGCCTCCGCGATGACCTGGGGCGGTCGTGGGCGGCCGTTGTAGGTCGAGGCGAGCGAGGCGCCGTATGCCCCGGCATCGCGGA
>DATLDP010000034.1:0-37074 GCA_035525825.1 Candidatus Limnocylindria bacterium | reverse complement strand
CGGATCCTGCTCGACCTGGCGATAGTTCGCCGGATCGGACACGGTCACGGTGTCAAGCTCGCCCTGCTCGAAGGCCGCGAGGGCCGCCTGCGGGTCGCCACCGATCTTCATCTCGATTCGAGTGAGGGTCGGCTTGGTGCCGTAGTAGTTCTCGTTCGGGACGAGGACCATCTCGGCGTTGTGATCCCAGCTCTCGACCTTGAACGGGCCGGAAGCGCCGATGTCGGAGGCCTCCGCGAACGCCGTCCAGTCCTCCTGGACCGGGACCGCGACCCACATCGCCATGATGGTGGCGAAGTACGTGGCGGGGCGCTCGAGGTCGACCACGAGGGTCTTGTCGTCGGGGGCCGTGACGCCGAGCGTTTCGAGCAGCCCGTCGATGGTGGCGTCGTCCGTGGGCGCGGTCTCGACCGGGCCGGCGCAGCCGGTCTCGGTGCCGAGCAGGGCATTGGCGCCCTTGATGTCGCACGCGATGTACGCGTACGGCGCCGCGCTGCGGGGATCGAGCAGACGTCGGAACTGTCGAACGAAGTCGCCTGCGACGATGGTGTCGCCGTCGGCGTACTTCGCGTCGCGCAGCTTGAACGTGAGCGTCGCGCCCTCGTTGCTGGACGCCGGCAGTGCCTCGGCGAGCGCCGGCACGGTGCCGAGTTTCTCGTCGAAGTACAGGAGGCCGCGGTGGATCGCGCTGAGGATCGAGATCGACACGGAATCCTGCGCGAGCGCGGGGTTCATGTCGGGTGGGTCGGTGTCGGACAGGTACTGGCGCAGGGTCTGGTCAGCCGCGAGGCCGCCACCGTTGCCGGTCGGGGTCACGGCGCCGCCCGACTGTCCCGGATTGCTGCTGGATCCCGGGCCCGTGGCCGCGGGCGTGTTGCCGCAAGCGGCCAACACGATCACCGCCGCGCCGAAAAGCGCGACGAGACGCTTCGTCATAGGTCTCCTCTCCTTATTTCCGTTTCCTGGGTACCGCGGACGCGTGCTTCGGCCGTCAGGTCCGATGGGAAGAGTGAGCGGATGGCGCGTCAATCCTCCTAGCAGCGCGCATCGCGGCTGGCCGGGATTATATGCAGCGCATCTCGCACGGTGTCAACGCGCGCCGAGGCGGCCCGACGCGGGTGGCGTGCAACGATTTCTCAACCTAACGCGACGTGTAACGCGGCTGCAATCCCGCGGGGGCCGGATTTGGTCAGTCCGGACAGGGCGTCCACTCGCCGGCTTCCGCGCGCCAGCGGAGATTCGGATTTCGTGCCGCGCCGGCTTCGTCGAGGCGCTTGACCGGCGCCGAGTGCGGCGCGGTCTTCACGGTCTCGGGGTCCGAGGTGGCCTCCCGTGCGATCTCCACGAGCGCGTCGGCGAAGGCATCGAGCGTCTCGATGGATTCGGTCTCGGTCGGCTCGATCAGCATGGCCTCGTCGACGGTCAGCGGGAAGTACACCGTCGGCGCGTGGAAGCCGTGGTCGAGGAGGCGCTTGGCGATGTCCAGCGTCCGGACGCCGGTCGTCTTCTTGATCGTGCTGGCCGACGCGATGAACTCGTGCTTGCAAACGCCCGGGAAGGGAATGTCGAAGAGCCCGGAGTCCGCGAGCCGGTCCTTGAGGTAGTTGGCCGCTAGGACGGCGTCGTCGGTGATCTCGGCGAGGCCGCTCCCGCCGTGGGTTCGCAGGTACGCATACGCGCGCACGAGGACGCCGGTGCTGCCGACGAACGACCGGATCCGGCCGATCGAGGCGGGCCGCTCCCCCACCCGCTCCAGGCGGAAGGTGGCGTCGGGCTCGCGCAGGACCCGCGGCGACGGCAGGAACGGCTCCAGCTTGGCGTTGACCGCGACCGGGCCGGCGCCGGGGCCGCCGCCGCCGTGCGGCGTCGAGAAGGTCTTGTGGGTGTTGATGTGCATGACGTCGAAGCCTGCCTCGCCCGGCTTGAACCGGCCGAGGATGGCGTTGAGGTTCGCCCCGTCCATGTAGGCCAGTGCGCCGACCTCGTGGACCGCCTCGAGGAGCTCGCCGATGCGCGACTCGAAGAGCCCCAGCGTGGAGGGGTTCGTGATCATCACCGCAGCCGTCTTGGGCCCCAGTGCGGCTCGGAAGCCCTCGACGTCCAGGCCGCCGTCGGTCGCCGCCTTGATCGTGATCGTCTTGAGGCCCGCCATCGTCGCCGTGGCCGGGTTGGTGCCGTGGGCCGAGTCGGGGACGAGGACATCCGTCCGGTCCTCGCCGCGGGAGCGGTGGTACTCGCGGATCATCAGGATCCCCGTCAGCTCGCCGTGCGCGCCTGCTGCGGGCTGGAGCGTCACGGCCTGCATCCCGCTGATCTCGATGAGGATCTGCTCGAGCTCCCACAGGAGCTGGAGGGTGCCCTGGGCCACCGCGTCGGGGGCCATCGGGTGGAGCTGGGCGAAGCCCGGCAGCCGGGCCGCCCACTCGTTGACCTTGGGGTTCCACTTCATCGTGCAAGAGCCCAGCGGGTAGAAGCCCGTGTCGACCGCGTGGTTGAGCTGCGAGAGGTTGACGTAGTGGCGGACGGCGTCCGGCTCGTTCACCTCGGGCAGGGCGGCGGCGTGCTCGCGGCGATGCTCCGCCGGCAGGCGGTTGAGGGCATCCTTCGGGGGATGCGGGACCTTGTCGGAGTGCCGCCCGGGCTTCGACAGCTCGAAGATCGTTGGCTGGAGGCGGGGACCGCTGGCGCTCATCGGGCCCTCACGCGGCCGTGGCCTCGGGGGTCGCGAGCGTCGCGATGACGCCCGCGATCTCGCGGGCGAAGGCGACGACCTCTTCGCTGGTGTTCACCTCGGTGGCGCACAGCAGCAACGTGTCGGCGAGGCTGGGCTCGTCCGGCACCGCGTCCGCGACGACGAGACCGGCCAGCACCCCGCGCCCGAGCAGCTCGCGATGGACCGCGGCCGCGTTCGGGACGCGCACCGCGAACTCGTTGAGGTAGGCGCCCGAGTGGACCCGCGTGACGCCGATCGCCGCGAGTGCGTCCTCCAGCTCCTTGGCTCGGGCGGCTCCGAGCGCCGCGACGTCCCGCAGGCCGTGCGGTCCCATGGCCGCGAGCCACAGCGATGCCGCGAGGGCCAGGAGGGTCTGGTTGGTGCAGATGTTGCTGGCCGCCTTCTCGCGGCGGATGTGCTGCTCGCGCGCCTGGAGCGTCATGACATAGGCTCGCCTGCCCTCGACGTCCGTGGTCATCCCCACGAGCCGCCCCGGGATCTGGCGGACCAGCGCATCCGTGCAGGCGACGATGCCGAGGTACGGACCGCCGTACTGCGGCGGAATGCCCAGCGACTGCCCCTCCCCGGCCGCGATGTCAGCGCCGTAGGCACCCGGCGGCGCGAGGACCGCGAGGGAAACGGGCTCGACGACCGCCACGAACAGGGCCCCGCCCGCGTGGGCCAGGCGGCCGCCCTCGGCCATCGGCTCGAGGAGGCCGTAGAACGACGGCTGGGGCATCACCAAGCCCGCGACGGGCTGGCTCGCGTCCGCGAGCCGGCGCTCCAGCTCGGCGAGATCCGTGAGGCCGGCCTCGGGACCGTCGGCGACGATCGGGATCTGCTCGAGGTCCAGGCCGGCGCCGTCGAAGTACGTCTCCAGGACGGCGCGGTAATGCGGATGCACGGACCGCGAGACGAGCACCCGGTCGCGGCCGGTGGCGCGGCAGGTCATGAGCGCGGCCTCGGCGGTCGCGGCGGCCCCGTCGTAGTGCGACGCGGAGACCACGTCCATCCCGGTGAGCTCCGCGATCAGCGACTCGTACTCGTAGATGCTCTGGAGCGTCCCCTGGCTGACCTCGGGCTGGTACGGCGTGTAGGCCGTGTACCACTCGCCCCGGAGCAGGATCTGGTCCACCAGCGGCGGCGAGAAGTGGCGGTATGCGCCGGCGCCGAGGAAGGACGCGAGGTCCACCCGGTTCCGGGCGGCGAGACCCGCGAGCCGGCCCATGAGGACCTGCTCCGGCTCCGGCGGGTCCAGCTTGAGGGGGCTGGAGCGGAGCGCCGGCGGGATGTCGGCGAACAGCTCGTCGACGCTCGCCATGCCGAGCGACTCGAGCATTCGCCGGCGGTCAGCCGGCGTGTGGGGGCCGTAGGCCAAGGTCGGTCAGGCCTCCGCGGTCAGCTGCTCGTAGCCGGCGGCGTCGAGGAGCCCCTCGAACTGCCCGGCGTCGGCAACCTTGACCTTGATCATCCAGCCGCCGTCGAAGGGCTCGCCGTTGACCAGCTCGGGGTTCGAGCGGAGCTCCTCGTTGACCTCCAGGACCTCCCCGGTGAGCGGAGCGTAGAGGTCGCTCACGGCCTTGACCGATTCGACGACGCCGAACGTCGCGAACTGCTCGACGGACTTGCCGACGGCCGGGAGGTCGACGAAGACGACGTCTCCGAGCTGCCTGGCCGCGAAGTCGGTGACCCCGATCGTCGCGGTGTCGCCGTCCAGCCGGACCCACTCGTGGTCCTTCGTGTAGCGCAGGTCCGCAGGGACCACTGGGCATTCCTCCCGACCGGTGGCTCGCGGGGTCCTCTCGGTCGTCGGAGGGCGGCGCCGCGAATGGTGGTGCTGGCCTGGCTAGGTTGCTCGCTTGTAGAACGGCAGCGGCACGACCTCGGCGGCCACCGGCTGCCCGCGAACCTCGACGGCCAGTATCGTACCCGGCTCGGCATCGGCCGGCGCGACGTAGGCCATCGCGATCGGGTAGCCGAGCGTCGGCGATTGGGTGCCGCTCGTCACCACGCCGGTGCGGCGCTCGTCGGCGAGGACCGGGTAGCCATGGCGGGCGATCCCGCGGCCCGTGATGCGGAGCCCGACCAGGCGTTTCGCCGGGCCGCCCTGGCCCACCTTCGCGAGCGCCTCGCGCCCCACGAAGTCGCCCGGCTTCTCCAGCTTCACGACCCGGCCGAGGCCGGCGTCGAACGGGGTGGTCGCGCGATCCAGCTCGTTGCCGTACAGGGGCATCCCGGCCTCCAGGCGCAGCGTGTCGCGGGCGCCGAGCCCACAGGCGACGACGCCGGCATCGGCGCCGGCCGCGGCCAGGGCCTCCCAGACCTCCGCCCCCCGCTCCCAGTCGACGAAGACCTCGAAGCCGTCCTCACCCGTGTAGCCCGTCCGCGCGACGAGCGCGGGCACGCCGGCGACCTGGCCCTCGGCGATCGCGTAGTAACGGAGTGACTCCAGGTCCACGTCCGTCAGCGGCGCCAGGATTCCGGCTGCCCGGGGGCCCTGGACGGCGACCAGCGAGGTCGCGAGGGATCGGTCGTCGAGGACCGCCCGCCAGCCATGCAGGCGAAGGGCCAGCTCCTCGGACACGACGGCCGCGTTGCCCGCGTTGGCGACGACGAGGAACCGCTCGGCGCCCAGGCGGTAGACGATCAGGTCGTCGATGATCCCGCCGTCCGGGGCGCAGATCATGGAGTAGTGGGCGCGCCCGATGGCCAGCGTCCGAGGGTCCGTCACGAGGGCCGCCGCGAGGGCATCCCCGGCATCGTCGCCCTCGACAAACAGCTCGCCCATGTGCGACAGGTCGAACAGGCCGGCCCGCTCTCGCACCGCGCGGTGCTCGTCGAGGATCCCGGTGTACTGGACCGGCATCAGCCAGCCGCCGAACTCGATCAGCCGGGCGCCGAGCGTCCGATGGACCTCGATCAGAGCGGTCTCGTGGAGCTCGGAACCGGGGGCCTCGGTCGCGGCGGTCGACGGCTCCGTGGCCTCGGTCATGCCGGCGCCCCGGTCGCGGCGAGCTCGGCAACACGAGTGGCGGCGGTCGCCACCAGCTCGCGCTCGGTCGCGAAGCTGAGCAGCCCGCCGGCCTCGTCGAACGGCACCCAACGGACCCGCTCGAACTCGATGTCGTGGCGCGACAGGTCCCCGCCGGTGGGCGCCATCAGGAAGTAGTGGACCGTCTTGTGGATCCGGGTCCCGTCCTGGACGAAGGTGTACTCGATCGAATCGAGGGGCTCCAGGATCCGGACCTCCAGCCCGGTCTCCTCGGCGACCTCGCGCAGTGCGGTCTCCTCGACCGTCTCGCCGGGGTCCGGCGTGCCCTTCGGGAGCGTCCAGGTCACCGCGTCCCGGCCGCGACGGCGCATGCCGACGACGAGCGATGGCCGATCGCGATCCGGGCTGACGACGATCCCGCCGGCGGACGTGGCGACGGCGGCCCTCAGGCGCGCCACGGCGCCGCGTGGGCGCTCGGGTGGCGCGGGGCAAGGGACCGCTGCCACGTGAGCGAGAACGCCGGCCGCGGCCGTCCGGTCGACGGGCGCGAGGGTCGGGTCGCTGCGATGGAGCGAGGATCTCGCCGCAGGTGCGAGACCGGGGAAGGCTGGTCCCGAAGGAGCACGGTCAGCCTCGTGGAGGCGACCCGGAACGGCCGAGCCGGCACGAGTCCGAGCTGGCGGCGTCGGCTGCCGCTGGTGGCTCTGGGAAATCGTGCGGCGGGACGAGTGGCGTAACGGGCCGCGATGCTGTGCTCCATCGCGTCGAATGGTACCCCCTCACACCGCCATCGCAAGCAATTGGCGCATCGATTCGGCGGCATCTGGAGCCAGGGAGCCACGGGATTCGGCGAGGGCGATCTCACGCTCCGCCGCCGCCAGGTAGAGCGGGAGGACGTCGGGGGCGAGCCGGGCCAGCGCCTCGAGGTGGCGGGCGAGGGTGCCCACGTCGCCACGCGTCATCGGCCCCGTGAGGGCCTTCTGGATTCCGAGGGCTCGCGCGTTGCCGAGCGTCTGCTCCACGAGGCCGCCATAGACCGCCAGCGCGCCGGCCTCGTCGAGGCCCGCGGCCTTGCCCAGCTCCGCGATCGCGTCGAGGAGGGCCACGAACCCGCCCGCCGCGAGGACGGCGGCCGCGTGATAGGCGGCCTTGCTGCCCGGCGCGAGCCGCACGGCGGTGGCCCCGATCGCCTCGGCCATGTCGGCCAGGAGCGCGGCGAGCTGGTCGTCGCCCTCGATCGCGACCGTCGCGCCCCGGAGGGCGTCGATGGCTCGCTCCGTGTCGGCAAACGCGACCAGGGGATGGAACGCGCCGATCTGGGTTCCCGCGGCACGCGCGGGCTCCAGGACCTCCGCGCCCAGGACGCCGGAGGTGTGGACGAGCGCCTGCCCGCCGTAGAGGCGGAGCTCGGCGGCGATCGACTCGAGGGCGTCGTCGGGGACGGACAGGATGATCAGCTCGGCCTCGTCGAGGACCGGCGCCGCCTCCGCGAACGCTCGGACGCCCGGGACCAGCGCCTTGAACCGGTTACGCCGGGCCTCGTCGCGAGAGCCCACCGCCACCACGGGCCAGCCCGCCCGGGAAAGCGCCGCGCCGAGGGCGAGGCCGACGGCGCCTGCGCCGATGATGCCGACGAGGGGCGGCTCGCCCGGGTCGGAGTGCTCATGGGGATGGGCGTGGCCGGGGTCGCCGTGACCGTCGGGATCGAGGTCGATGCCGCGGCTGCGCAGCTCTTCGACGGTCTCCGGATCTGGCGCCGTCGCGGCGCTCCCGGCAGCGTCGTCCGGGCCCAAGCCCTCCGGCTCGCCCTCGCGCCAGGCCTTCATCGGCCGCCGGGAACAGGCAGCCGGGGCGACTCGGGGTACGATTCCACGCGTCGAGTCTACCCAAGCGACGAGGTTCGCCAGCGTGCCACGCCCCGATCCCTTCGGTGCTCGCGCCTCCCTCGGCGCGGGCCCCCCCGACTACTGGCGCCTCGAGGCGCTGGCCGATCGGATCGATCTCGGGCGAGCCCCGAACACGCTGAAGATCCTGCTCGAGAACGCGCTCCGGAACGCCGGCGGCGGCCTGATCGGCGAGCACGACGTGCAGACCCTCGCCTCGTGGCGGCCCGGCAGCGCAACCGAGGCCGAGGTCCCGTTCATGCCGGCGCGGGTCCTCCTCCAGGACTTCACCGGCGTCCCCGCGATCGTCGACCTCGCCGCGATGCGCGACGCCATGGCTGACCTCGGCGGCGATCCCGCGGTCGTCAACCCCCTCGTCCCCGCCGACCTCGTCATCGACCACTCGGTCCAGGTGGACCAGTTCGGGACGCCGGCGGCGTTTGCCTTCAACGTCGCCCGCGAGTACGACCGCAACGGCGAGCGCTACCAGCTGCTGCGCTGGGCGCAGACCGCGTTCCGGGACCTGCGCGTCGTGCCG
This sequence comes from Candidatus Limnocylindria bacterium, assembly GCA_035525825.1. Taxonomy (GTDB): domain Bacteria; phylum Chloroflexota; class Limnocylindria; order Limnocylindrales; family CSP1-4; genus UBA5189. The sequence continues at coordinate 28,948 of DATLDP010000034.1, read as the reverse complement.
CCGGGCACCGGCATCGTCCACCAGGTGAACCTCGAGTTCCTCGCCTCGGTCGTCGCCGATCGCCGCGACGAGGACGGGAAGCGGATTGCCCTGCCGGACACGGTCGTCGGGACCGACTCGCACACGACGATGATCAACGGCCTCGGGGTCCTCGGCTGGGGCGTCGGCGGGATCGAGGCCGAGGCCGCCCTGCTCGGCCAGCCGATCTACATGGCGATGCCCCGCGTCGTCGGTGTCCGCCTCTCGGGCGAGCTGCCGCGCGGCTCCACGGCGACGGACCTCGTCCTCGTCGTCACCCAGATGCTTCGGGCGTTCGGCGTGGTCGGCGCGTTCGTCGAGTTCGCCGGGGACGGGCTCGCGGCCCTGTCGCTGGCCGACCGCGCGACCATCGCCAACATGAGCCCCGAGTTCGGGGCGACCTCCACCCTGTTTCCGATCGACGACGAGACCCTCGCCTACCTCCGCCTCACGGGCCGTTCCGCCGAGCGACTCGAGCTCGTCGAGGCCTATGCCCGGGCGCAGGGCCTCTGGCGCGAAACCGGCCACACCCCCGACTTCGATGACCTCCTGACGCTGGACCTCGCGTCCGTGGAGCCCTCGGTGGCCGGGCCGCGGCGGCCCCAGGATCGCGTCCCGCTGACGCTCCTCCGCGACAACTTTCGGTCCAACTTCCCGGACGGCCTCCAGCCGCTGTCGGAGGCGAGCCTCGAGGCCATGCGACCCGCCGGCGGTCAGGTCGAGGAGTCCTCCGCCGGGTCCTTCCCCGCCAGCGACCCACCGTCGTACACGTCGTCCGAGGCGACCATCGAGGCGCCCGCCCCGGCAGTGCCCGTGGTGGAGCCGGGCTCGATCCCGTCCGGCTACCCCGCCTACGCCGTCGTGGCGCGCGGCGAGCGGTCCTCGATCCGGACCGGGTCGGTCGCCATCGCCGCGATCACGTCATGCACCAACACCTCGAACCCGACGGTGATGGTCGGCGCGGGGCTCCTCGCCCGGAACGCGGTCCGGCGCGGGCTCAAGGTGCCGCCGACCGTGAAGACGTCGCTCGCCCCGGGATCCAAGGCCGTGACCGCCTACCTCGAGAAGGCCGGCCTGATGGACCCGCTCGCGACCCTCGGGTTCGCGCTCGCGGGCTACGGCTGCACCACCTGCATCGGCAACTCGGGACCGCTGGACGAGCCGGTGGCCGCGGCGATCGAACAGAACGAGCTGGTCACGGCCGCGGTCCTGTCCGGCAATCGCAACTTCGAGGGCAGGATCCACCCGCTCGCGCGCGCGAGCTATCTCGCGTCGCCACCCCTGGTCGTCGCCTTCGCGCTGGCGGGCCGCGTCGACGTCGACCTGACCCACGAGCCCCTGGGGATCGACGATGACGGCAGGCCCGTCTTCCTCGCCGACATCTGGCCCGGCCCGGAGGAGATCCGCCAGGTCATCCACGACTCCATCGATCCCGAGCTGTTCCGGACCACGTACGCCAGCGTCTTCGAGGGCGACGATCGCTGGAAGGCGCTGCCGATCCCGGATGGCCACCGCTACGACTGGGATCCCGACTCGACCTATGTGTCGCGGCCGCCCTATTTCGACGGCCTGACCATGGCCCTCACGCCGGCGAAGGACATCGTGGATGCGCGAGTCCTGGCGCTGTTCGGCGATTCGGTGACGACGGACCACATCTCCCCCGCCGGCTCCATCGTCCCGTGGGCGCCCGCCGGCCAGTGGCTCCAGGCCCACGGCGTGTCGCCGCTTGAGTTCAACTCGTACGGGGCGCGACGCGGCCACCACGAGGTGCTCATCCGCGGGACGTTCGGCAACATCCGCCTCCGCAACGCGCTCGCGAGCGAGGGCGAGGGGCCGTACACCGTCCACCTCCCCGACGGCGAGGAGGGCTTCATCTACGACGTCGCCGGCCGATACCGCGAGGAGTCCGTCCCGACGATCATCATCGCCGGCAAGGAGTACGGGACCGGGTCATCGCGCGACTGGGCCGCGAAGGGGCCGCTGCTCCTCGGGGTCCGCGCCGTCATCGCCCAGTCGTTCGAGCGCATCCATCGGACGAACCTGGTCGGGATGGGCATCCTGCCGCTGGAGTTCCTCCCGGGCCAGGATCTCGTCTCGCTCGGCCTCAACGGCCGGGAGGCCTACTCGATCGCCGGGATCGCGACGCTTGCGCCGCGCGGCCGGCTGACGATCGTGGCCCGGTCCGATGACGGCGCGACGACGAAGTTCGAGGTCATCTGCCGCATCGACGGGCCGATCGAGCTCGACTACTACCGCAACGGGGGCATCCTGCCGGCGGTCCTCCGGCGGCTCGCGCGCGAGGGCGGCGTCGCCGGCTAGGGCTCGTCGGCCGGGGCTTCGGCAGCCGGGGCTTCGGGAGCCGGGGCTTCGGGAGCCGGGGCTTCTGGTCGCTGGGGGTCTTCCGCCGGCTCGGGCATGTCGCGGATCTTCAGGATCGGCGAGCCGATGAGGGTGAGGACGCCGGCGAGCTGCAGGATCGTCACGATGAACAGCGTCTCGCGGACCCCCAGGATGCCGCCGAGCAGGCCCCCCACCGTCGCGCCGATCGGCCGGATGCCCATGTTGATGAACCGGAACGCGCCGTTGGCGCGGCCCCGGATGCGATCGGGCGTCCGCGCGACCAGCATGGCCCCGACGTTGATGTCCAGGATCATCACTCCGAAGCCGGAGCCGAACTCGGCCAGGAAGAGCAGGGCGAGGACCACCGGCGTCGGCGCATCGGGAGCGGCCACCGGGATGAGGATCGTAGCGAGCGGGAACAGGATCAGGCCCAGCGCATAGGCCCGCCCGAGCCCCAGGTGCCGCCCGATCCCGCTCGCGGTGATGGCGCCGATCACCGCGCCGACGGCCCCCGCGCCGAGCGCGAACCCGAACACGCCCGGCTCCACCTTGAGGATGTCCAGGACGTAGAGATAGAGCAGCGCCTGGAAGCAGTAGTTGAAGAAGTTCAGGATCCCGACGGACAGCAGCGTCGGGCTCACGATCGCGTCGCGGGCGATGAACTTGAGGCCGGTCGCGAGCTGGCTGCGGATGCTGCCGGGATCCCCCTCGATCGGTGCCTCCGGCGCCACGGTCCGTCCCAGGAACAGCGCCGAGCCCAGGTACGAAAAGGCGTCCGCGACGAGGGCCAGCGGCGCGCTCAGGACCTGCACCAGGATGCCGCCGATGGCCGGCCCGCCGACGCTCGAGAGGGAGCGGCTGCCGTTCAGCAGCGAGTTGGCCTCGATGTACTGGTCACGCTTCGCCACGGCGACATAGACGGTGTTCCAGGAGATATCGAAAACGACCGACAGCGTGCCCACGACGAAGCCGACGCCGAACAGCAGGGGCAGGCTCAGGAAGTTCAGGAAGAACGCCAGGGGGATGAACGCGATGGCCGCCGCCCGCCCGATATCGGCGAGGATCATCAGCCGGCGCCGGGCGCGAACTCGATCCAGCCACACGCCCGCCGGCAGTGAGAACAGCAGGTGGGGCAACAACCCCACGGCCGTCAGGAGGCCCATCTGCTCGGCTTCCGCCCCGAGGTAGAGCACGGCGACGACCGGCAGCGCCAGGGACGTCACCTGGTCGCCGAACATCGAGATGGTCTGCCCGATCCAGAACCGCCGGAACGGCGTCTCCCGCAGCAGCGCTGGGAACGTCAGGCGCACGACGTGCTCCCTGCTGGTACGGAAACGCGGTGTTGGATTGCCGCGTGGCCGGGATTGCCACGGCATCTCGCCCGCGCAGCCGTGGAGCCCCGCGGTCGGTCAGGCGAGTCGAGCCGAGGGAGCGACATGAGCACGTCGGCGAGGGCACTCGAACGTGCGTGAGCCGGCGCGCGGAGTGGCGCGACGCACGGATCGGCCGCATGGCCGAGCGAGGGAGTGGTGGGCGATACTGGATTCGAACCAGTGACCCCGCGGATGTGAACCGCGTGCTCTAACCACTGAGCCAATCGCCCGGGATGCCCGCCGACCCACCGTCGGGGGCGGCGCCGATCATACATCGGGGCGCGCGGGGAGCCGCTCAGCCAACCACTCGGAGCAGCACCCCCAGGACGAGCAGGACGATGAGCGGCGACCAGTCGATCATGCCGGTCCGCGGGAGCATCTTCCGGATCGGTCCGAGGATCGGCTCCGTGGTCTGCATGATGAAGCTCGCGAACGGGCTGCGGCCCGTCGGGTCCACCCAGGACAGCACGATGCGGGCGAGGATCACCAGCTCGAGCCCGATCAGCACGAACCGGAGGAAGTTGACGAGGAAGGCGCCGGGCATCGGGCGAGTCTAGCCGACGGGTGGCCGCGCTCCGAAGATCGCCCGACCGATGCGCACCAGGGTCGCGCCCTCCTCGACGGCGACTTCGAAGTCCTCGCTCATGCCCATCGACAGCGCGGCTCCAAGCCCTCCATGTCGCGCTCGCAATCGCTCGGACAGCCGGCGGAGCGCCACGAATGTCGGTCGGGCCTGCTCGGCGGTTTCGACGAGCCGCCCGACCGTCATGAGCCCGTCCACCGCGAGGTGCTCGAGCTCCATGAGCTCCGCGAGATCGCGCTCCACATCGGCCGGTGCGTAGCCCGACTTCGCCCCGTCATCGTCGACGTTGACCTGGACCAGGACCCGGATGGGTCGGCCCGGATGGAGCTCGGCTGCGATCCGATCGAGCCGGCGGGCGAGGTCAAGCGAGTCGACCGTCTGGATCACGTCGAACAGCTCGACCGCACGACGGGCCTTGTTGGACTGGAGCGGCCCCACCAGGTGCCATCGGGGCCCGCGCGCGACCTCCACCTCGGCGGCCTTCGCTGCCCGCTCCTGGACGCGATTCTCGCCGAGCTCCGTGAAGCCGGCGTCGATCGCCGCGCGAATCCGATCCGCCGCCACCGTCTTGGTGACGGCGACGACAGCCACCTCGGACGGGTCGCGCTTGGCGCGGTGTGCTGCCGCCGCGATTCGCTCGACAACTTCCTTCCGGACAACCAGCAGGCGCGGATCGCTCACGAGCGGATGCTAGTCGGCGAGATCGTTGCGGGATTCTCCCGCCAGTAGCGTTCCGTGCAACGTGCCGCTCGAGACGGTCCGTCGGCCCCCATCGGCCCGCGGCCTCGAGCGTGGATCACGTCCCATTTCCTGCGCGACGTCGCCGACTCGGGCCGGATCCGCGCGCAACGCTACCGCAGGTAGCGTCCCGGAAAGATCACGCCCGGCCGGGTTCGGCGTCTGGTAGACGGCGAAGGCCGGCCCGAAGATCGCTGGACCGCAGCCCAGGGTCGATCGGCGAGAACGGGACCCGGTCGCGCTCAACCGCGCGCACGGCAAGGCGGCGAGCACCAGAGCGGGCGCACGCGACCCTGCGTGAGCGAGGCGCGCAGCCGCCAACGCGGCTGGGCGAGCGGGTCAGCGAGAGCGGCGGAGGAAGCTCGGGATCTCGAGATCGTCCGCGTCGAACGCGGCGCGACGGACGGGTACGGGCTCGACGCCGGCGCGGGACGCGCTGCCGTTGCCGTTCGACCCGGCGACGCCGGCGGTCTCCTCGACGCGCGCTGCCGGAGCATCGGGAACGCCCGTATCCGACATCGAGCTGCGCTGGCGCTCCAGCTCCTCGAGGAAGTCTCGCGGCGCGCGTGCGGAGCCGTCGACGTTCGTGGTGGCTGAGGCCCGCGACGTGGACGAGTGGCGCTTGCCGTCGAAGCCCGTGGCGATGACGGTGATCGCCACTTCCTCGCCGAGCCGCTCGTTGAAGCTGGTGCCGAAGATGATGTTCGCCTCGGGGTCCGCAGCCGCGCGGATCTCCTCCGCGGCCTCGGTGACCTCGAAGAGCGACATGTTCGGGCCGCCGGAGATGTTGAAGAGGATGCCCTGCGCGCCCGCGATGTCGACCTCGAGGAGCGGGCTGGCAATCGCCTGGCGCGCGGCCTCGACGGCCCGGTTCTCGCCGGACGCCTTGCCGATGCCCATGAGCGCCGAGCCGGCGTCCTTCATGATCGCCCGGACATCGGCGAAGTCGAGGTTGATCAGGCCCGGCACCGTGATGATGTCGCTGATCCCCTGGACACCCTGGCGGAGCACGTCATCCACGACCCGGAAGGCGTCGAGGATGGACGTGTTCTTCTGGACGACGTCGCGCAGCCGGTCGTTCGGGATGGTGATGAGCGTGTCGACCTTCGCCTTGAGGGTCTCGGCCGCCTTCTCCGCGGAGAGCTTGCGCTTGGCCCCCTCGAACGTGAACGGCTTCGTGACGACCGCGATGGTGAGCGCGCCGAGCTCCTTGGCGATCTCCGCCACGACCGGCGCCGCGCCGGAGCCCGTGCCGCCGCCGAGGCCGGAGGTGATGAACACCATGTCCGAGCCCTCGAGGGCCTGGGCGATCTTGTCGCTGTCCTCTTCCGCCGCGCGCTCCCCGATGGAGGGGTCGCCGCCGGCGCCGAGGCCGCGGGTGATCTTGTCGCCGATGCGCAGCTTGTGCGGCGCGTCCGACTGGAGGAGGGCCTGGGCATCGGTGTTGAGGGCGATGAACTCCACGCCCATCATCTCCGCCCGGATCATCCTGTTGACGGCGTTGCTGCCCCCGCCACCGACACCGATGACCCTGATCAGGGCGAAGTTCTCCGAGTCCGAGCGCAGGCCCATCGTTACTCCTCCGACCGGCCTCACGGGGCCGAGCTATGGGGGCTGGATGCACGGGGCACCGGCGCGCTCGCTCGCCGCGTCTCCCTCCCGAAAGTCGAGGCCGAGTCTACCAAAGCGACCCGGTCCGCGGCGCATCGAATCCGACACATCGGACTGCGAATTTGATGCCGGATGACCAAATCGGCCGGAAGGAGTGGCCGCCGCCGACCTACGGGAGCATGCTCTTGACGGCGCTCCGCAGCCGCCCGAGCATCCCGGCGGCCGGGGCCGACTCGTAGCGGGCCGGCTCCCCGTCATCGAGCATCGAGGCCCCCCACTGGAGCAGCCCGATCGAGGTGGCGTAGGCCGGCGTCAGGATCGAGTCCGTGAGGCCGCCGACGCCCGACGGTCCCACGACGCGGACCGGCATCGAGAGGACCTCGCGCCCGAGCTCCGCGACGCCGGCCAACTGGGCGCCGCCACCCGTGAGGATGAGCCCCGCCGGGAGCATCCCCGCGCCACCGGCCTGGATCTCCGCCCCGATGAGCTCGAACGTCTCGCGCATCCGGGACTCGATGATCCGGCACAGCTCGAGGCGGCTGATCGTGCGGCCCGCCTCCTCGCCCAGGACCGAGACCGCGATCTCCTCGTCCTCGGGGATGCCGCGCAGGTCGCAGGTCCCGTGGCGGGTCTTGAGCTCCTCGGCGGCCGGAAGCGAGGTCTTGATCCCGATGGCGATGTCGTTGGTGACGAAGTTGCCGCCGACCGGCAGGACGCTGGTCCGGAAGGGCGAGCCCTCGTTGAACATCGCCAGGTCCATCGTGCCGGCGCCGATGTCCGCGACCGCGACACCGAGCTCGCGCTCCGTCTCGTTCGCGACCGCCTCGGCGGAGGCCAGGGCGTTCACGACGAGCTCGTCGATCTTGACGCCCGCCTGGGCGACGCACTTCATGAGGTTCTGGACTGCCGTCTGGGGCGCGGTGACGATGTGGGTCTCCACCTCGAGGCGGAGTGCGCTCATCCCGAGCGGATCCTTCACGCCCTCCTGGCCGTCGACGGTGAAGCCCCGCCGCTCGACGTGGAGGACCTCGCGATTGGACGGGATCGGGATGGTCCTGGCCTGCTCGACCGCGCGCCGGATGTCGTCCCGGCTGACCTCGCGGGTGTGGGCCGCCACGGAGACCTGGCCGGTGGAGTTGAGGCTCTCGACCTGGGCCCCGCCCACGCCGACGAAGGCCTTGTCGATCTTCCAGCCGGACAGGCGCTCGGCCCGCTCGACGGCATCCCGGATGGACCGGACCGTCTGCTCGATATTGACGACCGCGCCGCGCTTCAGCCCCGACGACGGCACGGTGCCGTGGCCGATGACCGTGAGGCGGCCATCTCGCCCGATCTCACCGATCAGGGCGCAGACCTTGCTCGTTCCGACGTCGAGCGCGACCAGGACTCCTTCGACCGCCACGCCTACCTCTGTCCTAGATGAAGTGCCGCCGGATGAGGGCGACGTTGTTGAAGATTCGCAGTCCGAACGTGATGAGCGCCACGAGGTACAGGTCCAGGCTCAGCCGGTCGCCGATGAACGTCAGGATCACGGCGACGATCGCGTTGGTGACGAAGCCCGAGATGAAGATCCGGTTGTTGTAGACGCCATCGAGCTCGGCCCGCACCGCCCCGAGCACCGAATCCAGCGCGGCGAGGATCGCCACGGCTGAATAGCGGCTGAGCTCGAAGCCGACGTTGACATTGAGGACGAGCCCGAGAAGGACGCCCACCAGCAGGCCTGCCAGGGGGAGGAGCAACTGGGCCGTCCTCGCTGCGGTGCGTTCGTGCAAAGGGTAATGCAGCGGACCCATGCGAGTCAGTGCGGCGTCGCGGGGGTTGCGTCTTCACGGGTTGGGGGTGCGTTTCGGGACGTACGTCCCGTCCGTCTCCGACGCCAGGACGATCCGGCTGAGGGTGGCCTCGCGACCCGCGAGCAGGCTGCGCAGGAGGCGGACCTGGCCGGGGACCATCTCGGTCGGGCGGGTGGCGGGGCTGTAGAAGCCGAAGACGGCCACCCAGCCTCCGTCGGTGATCAGGACGAAGCCGTCGGCGTCGGTGGCGGTGACGCGGAGGCGGGGTGCGGCACTCCCGACGTCGGCCGGGGCGAGGCTGCCGAGGCGGGTCGCGACGTCGAGGTCGACGGAATCGAGGCGGCCACCGATCAGCGTGCGAGCGTCGGCGCCGGTTCGGCGATCGTCGATGACCGTGGCGCCCGCGGGAAGGGCGGCATCGGACCCGACGCTCGCGAACAGCGTTCCCTCGCGATCCACGAGGTAGCGCTGCGACCCGACCTGCCAGGCGAGGATCGGGACGCGCTCCTCGATCGCGACGACGACCGCGGCGTCCGGCAGCTCGACCGATACCTCCGCGCCTGCGACGGCGGGGAGCCGCTCCAGCGCGGCCTCGAGGGGCGAGGTGTCGAGCTGGAAGACGTTGGTGCCCTGGGTCAGCCCGAGGGCGGCCGCGATCGTCACCTCGTCGGTCCAGGTGAGGTCCGGGAGCTCGGTTCGCGTCAGCCCGAAGGCCGTCGGGCCGGTCGCGAGCGAGAGGAGGAAGCCGCTCCCGAGCATGCCGAGGAGCGCGGCCGCACGGGCCGGCGTGACGATCCCGCGGATCCCGCGAGCACCCGACGGACGCAGGCGAGAGGTCGAGATTTGGGCCTTTCCCCGGCCACGCGATTGGCCGACGAGCCCGCGCATCTCCCGGCCGAGCGCCGCATCCGCGGGCCTCGCCGCGACCGGGGGCCGGGCGCCCTTCATCGGCCGGGCGCCGGCGGCTCGCCGGCGGTTCGAGCCGAACCGCTTCACCGCGGCAGGTCGTCCGTGGTGAGCCGGCCGTGGGTGCGGTGCGCGTGCCGCTCGAGCGCGAGGTCGATGACCCGGAGGCAGACGGCGGTGAAGTCGAGCCCGGCCTCGGCGGGCATGGTCGGGAAGAGGCTGATCGGGGTGAATCCCGGGATCGTGTTGATCTCCGAGAGGTAGATCAAGTGGTCCCGGACGAGGAAGTCGATGCGCGCGAAGCCCTCGGTGCCGAGGGCCCGGTAGGCGTCGCGTGCGAGCTTCTTCATGAGCTCCCGGGTGGCATCGGAGACTTCCGCCCGGGTCGATGTCTCGGACAGGCCCGGCACGTATTTCGCCTGGTAGTCGTAGAACTCGTGGCCCGCGATCACCTCGCCCGGCCCGTACAGGCCCAGCGGCGCCTCGGTGCCGATCACGGCGACCTCGAGATCCCGTGCTCGCTCCAGGTAGCGCTCCACGATCGCGAGGTCGTCATACCGGAATGCCGTCTCCAGGGCGCCGGCTCGCTCATCGGCGGTGTGCGCCACGGTCATCCCGACCGACGAGCCCAGCCGTGCCGGCTTGACCATGAGGCGCGGGTCATCGCTGCCGGCGAAGGCATCGAGCTGGGCGAGGACTGCCGCGGGACTGGCGGTCCAGGTGGCCGCGCGAACCTCCGTCCAGTCGATGACCGGCAGGCCGAGACCACGCCAGATCCGCTTCTGCAGGATCTTGTCCATGCCCAGGGCGGACGCCGCGACGCCCGCGCCGGTATAGGCGAGCCCGGCCGCCTCGAGCAGGGCCTGGACCGTGCCGTCCTCCCCGAACGGGCCGTGGAGCGCGATGAACACCAACGGGGCGGGCCGTTCGGCGGCGAGCCGATCGAGGGCCGTGCCCACGGTCAACGGGCCCTCCGCGCCGAGCCCGGCGGGAGCGTCGTACTCGGACTGCGGCCGCCCCTCGCGCCGATGGCCGTCGGGCAGCCACCACCAGGCGCCGTCGAGGTCGAGCAGGACCTGGCGCACGGTGACCCCCGCGTCGGCCAGCGCCGCGGCGATGGCGGTCCCGGACACGATCGAGACATCGTGCTCCGCCGAGGGTCCGCCGAGCAGGACGGCGATCGGCGGGTACTGGCGGTCCATCAGGCGGCCCCGCCGGGGGCTGTCGCGGCGCTCTGGGCGGCTGCGCTCGCGGCGTCGTCCGAGGCGGGCCACGGCCAGCCGGCCCAGTCGCCGACGAACACGATCTCCGGCACGAGCTCGACGCCCGTCTGCTCGCGGACCGTGTCACGGACGCGATCCATGAGCCGGCGCACGTCGGCCGCGGCGCCACGGCGGTCGTTGACCATGAAGTTGGCGTGCTTCTCCGAGACGGTGGCGCCGCCCTCGGTCAGGCCCTTCAGGCCGGCACGATCGATGAGCTCGCCCGCGGACGGGCCGTCCTGTGGATTCCGGAACGAGCTGCCCGCCGACGGCAGCCCGAGCGGCTGGTGGGCCTGGCGCCAATGGCGGATGTCGTCGAGGCGTGCCTTGATGAGCTCGGCCGAGGCCGCCTCCAGGTTGAACCGGGCGCCGAGGACGAGGTCCCCGGGCGCGTCCGCGTCCTGGTGCTTGAAGCGACTCTCGCGATACGCCAAGCCGAGCTCGGAGGCCGGCAGCCGGACCTCCGACCCGTCCGCCAGGAGGACGTCCGCCGATTCCAGGATCGCCGCCACGTCCGCGCCGTGCGCCCCGGCATTGGCCCAGACCGCGCCGCCGACGCTGCCCGGGATCGCCAGACCGAACTCGAGGCCGGACAGTCCCGCCTTCTGGGTTTCGGTGGCCGCCCGGGCCATCGGCGTGCCCGCCTCGGCGACGTAAGTCGTGCCCTCGATCCGCGTGCCCTCGGCCCGGACGTGGACGACGAGCCCCCGCACGCCCCGATCCGAGATCACGATGTTGCTCCCCCGCCCGATCAACGTCAGCGGGAGGCCGCGAGACCGGGCGAAGCGGATGAGCGCCCGCAGCTCGAAGCCGTTGTGCGCGGTGACGAGGAGGTCGGCCGGACCGCCGACGCGCATCGTGGTGAGCTTCGCAAGGGCCGCGTTGCGCTCGGCCTTCACGCCGATGCGACGGGCGATGTCGCCCGAGAGCGCGATCAGGTCTCGCTCCGCAGCCGTGGCGCCCGTCACGCCGGCGCTCCCGCGACGGCCGGCTGGGACCCGAGGGCGCCACCGGCGATCCGCGCCACCGCGGCCGCGTCCGGCAGTGCCCGTCGCTCCGCGAGCGCGAGCAGGATCTCGGCGACCGCGTCGGCGGCGCCGGGCCGGCCCTGGGCGCGAGCGGCCGCGCTCATCGCGACGTGCCGGCTCGGGTCGTCGAGGATCCGGGCCGCGGCGAGCAGCGCGTCCGCGCCGAAGTCCGCGTCGTCGACGAGCTCGGCCGCGCCCGCGTCCGCGAGCACCTCGGCGTTCGCCCGCTGGTGCGCGCCCGCGTGGGGGTACGGCACGACGACCATCGGGAGCCCGAACGCGGCGGTCTCGGCGAGCGTCGAGGACCCCGCGCGACCAACCACGAGGTCGGCCGCCGCGAGGGCGCCGAGGAGGTCCTCTCCGAGGAATGCGGCGGGCCGGTAGCGATCACGGAGCTCCGCGGGGAGGGCCGCGCGGGCCGCGCTGGCGCCGGGCATCCCGTCCTCGCCCGCGACGTGGACCACGATCGCCCTCTCGACCAGCCTCGGTAGGGCCTCCGCGACGGCGTCGTTGAGCCGCCGCACCGCCTGCGACCCGCCGAAGATGACGATGAGCCGGCCGTCCGCCGGGACGCGAAGCCCCTCCCGGGCCGCGAGCCGATCGACGGCCCGGACGTCACGGATCGGCGTCCCGGTCACGAAGCAAGGTTCCCTCGACTCGAGCGCGGCACACGTCGGCTCGTAGGACACCGCCAGGGCAGACGCGAGGCGCGCCGTCGCCCGGACGCTCCGGCCGGGGATGACATTGCCCTCCCAGAGCAGCGACGGGATCCCGAGGACGCGAGCCGCGATCAGCACCGGGATCGCGACGTAGCCGCCGGTCGTGAAGATCGCCGCGGGGCGGCGGCCGGCGAGCCAGAAGAGCGCCTGGGGCACCGAGAGCGCCAGCCGGACCGGGTCCAGGAGCAGGTGGATGTCGCGCTGGACCGTCCGCAGGGACCGCAGCACGAGGCGATGCAGCGGGATGCCGGCCGCCGGAACGAGCTGCTGCTCGAGCCCGCGGCGACCCCCCACCCAGGCCAGCTCAGGCCGGCTTGTTCGGCGACGGAGCGAGCTGGCGACGGCGAGTGCCGGGTAGATGTGGCCCCCGGTCCCGCCGCCCGCGATCAGCAGCCTCATCGGTCCTCCGAAGTCCGGTTCGATCGTCGTCGTCCGTGGATTCGTCGTCGGCCACGGGCTGGCTGCCCTTCTCGACCGTCTCTCGCGAGATCGACAGGAGCACGCCCGCCGCGGCGAAGCTGATGAGCAGGGACGAGCCGCCGGCGCTGATGAACGGCAGGGTGATGCCGGTCACCGGCAGCAGCGCCACCACCACGGCGATGTTGATGAAGGCCTGAAAGCACAGCCACGCCGTGATGCCCGCGGCGAGCAGCGCGCCGAACGTATCGGGTGCGCGCAGCGCCGTCCGGATGCCGGCATATGCCAGCAGGATGAAGAGCCCGATCACGAGGCCGGCACCGAGGAACCCGAACTCCTCGCCGATGATCGCGAAGATGAAGTCGTTCCAGGCGTTCGGCAGGTACAGGCCGCCCGCCAGCTTGCTCTCGCCGAGGCCGCTGCCGAAGATCCCGCCAAGGCCCAGGGCGAGGAGGCCCTGGATCGTGTGGAAACCCGTCCCGAGCGGGTCGGCCCAGGGATCCAGGAAGGTCTTGATCCGCTCGAGCTGGTAGTCCTTCAGGCCCACGATGAAGATGCCGGCCACGCCCGCTGCGCCCATGGCCCCGAGCTGGACGAGGCTCGCGCCGGCCACGAAGAACATCGTGAACGCGGTCAACGAGATGACGATCGTGGTGCCGAGGTCCGGCTCCTTGAACACCAGGGCGATCACGGGCATCGCGATGACCAGGAACGGCACCATCCCGGACCGGAACCCGCCGATGGCCTTGCCCTTGTTCGCCATCCAATGGGCGAGGTAGACGATCAGCGCGAGCTTCGCGATCTCCGCCGGGTGGACGCCCGGGAGGGGGCCGAGGACGAGCCACCGAGCCGACCCGCCGACGACCCGCCCCAGCGACGGCACGAAGACGAGCATCAGCAGCAGGACCGCACCCAGGTAGCCGGGGACGGACACCAGCCGGAGCCAGCGGTAGTCGATCCGCATGACCACGATCATGGCCAGGATCCCGAGGGAACCCCAGAAGATCTGCGGCCCGACGATCGCAAGCGTGTCGTCCTGGTTGATGTAGGCCCGCATCGCCGAGGACGAGTAGACCATCAGGATTCCGATCGCGGCGAGGGCGACGACGGCCAGCAGGATCGAGTAGTCGGCCTGGTGGCGCTCGCGGCGGAGGACGTCCGCGTTGGGGCGGGCCGCGGGACGGACGGCGGCGGCGCCCGCCTTGAGGGCGGCCTTCGACTCCCAGGCGTCCGGGGTGGCGTGGGTTGGCGCGCGATCCCGCTTCGCGCCACTCGTGTTGCGCCCGCGGCCGGCCTTCGCGGCCGGCTTCGGCCCGCCCCTGGAGCCCAGCGGCAGGCGTCCGACGAGGTCCATCAGGCGCCCCCCTCCCCTGCCCGCTCGTCGATCAGTCGTGCGACCTCCGCCTTGAAGGCCCGCCCGCGGGCCTCGTAGTCATCGAACATGTCGAAGCTTGCCGCCGCCGGGCTCAGCAGCACGGTCGCGCTCAGCCGGGCGCCGGGGCGCGTGCCTGACCCCGCGGCCGCCGCGAGCTCGTACGCCGCCCGCACCGCCTCGTCCATGGAGCCCGCTCGCTGGATGGTCCGGAGACCGGCCGCCCGGAACTGTCGCTCGAGGTCCGCCCCGCTCTCGCCGATCAGGACCGCGGCGGCGGCGCGCTTCGCCACGACCCCCGCGAGCTCGGAGAGGTCGACGCCCTTGTCCCGGCCGCCGGCGATCAGCACGACCGGCGGGTCGAAGGCCCGCAGCGCCGCGATGACGGCGTCCGGCTGGGTGCCCTGGGAGTCGTTGATGAACCGGACGCCATCGAGCTCCGCAACACGTTCGAGGCGGTGCTCGACACCCGGGAACGCCGCCGCCGCGCGACGGATCGCCGCCGGCGCGATCCCAAACAGGAGCGCGGTCGCGATCGCGGCCATCGCGTTGGAGATGTTGTGAGCGCCGGGCACGCCCAGCTCTCCCGCCGGCATCACCCGGCCCGCCGCCGTGCGGCCGCCGCCGACGATCTCGAGCCGCTCGATCGCGTCCGTGACGATCCAGCCATGGTCAAGGCCGAGCCCGCCCTCCGGCAGCTCGCCCCGGCGGTACGGAATGGCCCTCGCTCCCGTGGCGGCCCCGTAGCCGGCCACGATCGGGTCGTCGAGATTGAGCACCAGGGCGCCCGCGGGATCCACGAGCTCGGCGAGCCGGCGCTTCACCGCGCGGTACGCCTCGAGGGTCCCGTGACGGTCGAGATGGTCCGCGGTCACGTTCGTGTAGGCCGCGACCGTCGTGCCGCGGGAGAGGGTCGGCAGCTGGAGCTCGGACAGCTCCACGACCACGCGATGCCCCGGCGTGAGCTCGGGCAGACGCTCGACGAGCGGCTTGCCGATGTTCCCGCCGAGGACGGCGGGGTGCCGCTCGTCGGTGGCGAGGAGCGCATGGGTGAGCGCCGAAGTCGTGGTCTTGCCCTTCGTGCCGGTGATTCCGATCCTGGGGGCGGGGCAGAGCCGCAGGAACAGGTCCACCTCGGAGACGAGCGCCGGCGCGGCGCGATCCCCGCCCGCGCGGCGGGCCACGAGGGCTTGGAGGGCCGATCGGAGCCGCGGCTCCGTCGTGGGGTAGTCGGGGTTGATGGAGGGCGACGAGGCGACGAGCGCGGCGCCCTCGAGCGCGGACGCCGGATCCATGTCGGGGCCAAGGAGGAGCCGGACCGCCCGACCCTCCAGCGCCTCGATCGCCTTCGAGAGGTCGGCCTGGGGCCGGCCGTCGTACATCGTCACGTCGGCGCCCGCGTCGACGAGGAACCGGGCCAGGGCAATCCCGGATCGGGCGAAGCCCAGGACGGTGACAGGACGCCCGCGGAAGGCGCCGGCTTCGAGCGCCCCGGGTCGGAGCGCGCCGGTGTCGATCGGCTCGGTGGTCGAAGCTCGTTCGGCGGTCATGACGCTCACAGCAGCCGGTTGATCGAGGCGAGGAACAACGTCACCCCGATCAGCCCGGCGATGATCCCGATGATCCAGAACCGGAGCGTGATCTTCTCTTCGTCCCAGCCGATGAGCTCGTAGTGGTAGTGAAGCGGGCTCATCCGGAAGATCCGCTTGCCGCCGCTCGCCTTGAAGTACAGGACCTGGATGATCACGGAAAGGGTCTCGATCACGAACACCAGCCCGACGAGGGGCAGGATCAGGATCTGGCCGGTGATGAGCGCCGTGACGGCCAGCGTTGCGCCCAGCGCGAGCGAGCCGGAATCGCCCATGAACACCTGGGCCGGGTGCACGTTGAACCACAGGAACCCGAGCAGCGAGCCAACGATGAGGGCGCAGAGGAGCGCCAGGTTCGGCTGGGTCGGGACGTTCAGCAGCGACACGAACACGAACGCCACGAAGGCGAACACCAGCGTCCCGCCTGCCAGCCCGTCCAGGCCGTCGGTGAGATTCACGCCGTTGGCGGCCGCGATGATCGCGAAGGCGGCAAAGATCATGTACACGACCGGATGGATCATCACCGTGCCGATGAACGGGACCGCGATCGAATCGATCGCGTAGGTCGTCTGGATCTGGTAGGCCGCGAACACCGCGACCACGACCAGCCACAGCATCTTCTGCCGCGCGCTGATCCCCTCCCCCGTCCGGGCGTTGAGGTAGTCGTCGAAGGCCCCCAGGAGGCCGACGAGGACCAGCGTTGCCAGCGGGGCGATGATGCCGCCCGGCGGGAGGCCGCCGCGGAGGAAGAAGAACAGCGCGACGACCGCGCCGATGATCAGCAGCCCGCCCATCGTCGGCGTGCCCTGCTTGACCTGGTGCGACTCCGGGCCTTCCTCGAGGATCTGCTTGCCCATCCGCATGAACCGCAGGAGGCGGATGTAGGCCGGCATCAGGATCACGACCACGGCGAAGGCCAGCAGCACGCCCTGGATCAGCTCGACGCTCACGAAGCCACCATCACCGCGGCGCCCGGGCGAGCTCGGCACGGAGGGCGTCGACGAGGATGTCCAGCTCCATCCCGCGCGAGGCCTTCACGAGGACGACGTCGCCGTCGCGCAGCCGGCCTCGGAGGAGATCGAGGGCGGCGTCCCGGTCGCGGGCCTCGAGGATTCGCGAGGCGTCGAGGCCTGCGGCCCTGGCGCCCGCGGCGATCCCGGTCGCGCCCGGCCCCACGGTGACGAGCAGGTCGACCGTCGCCGCGGCCGCCGTCCCGACCTCGCGATGGCCAGTCGCCGCGCCCTTGCCCAGCTCCAGCATCTCGCCGAGGACCGCGATTCGCCGGCCCGGCAGCCCCGCGAGGAGATCCAGGGCTGCCGTGACCGACGGGGGTGAGGCGTTGTAGGAATCGTCGATGATGGTGATCCGACCCAGGCGATGGACCTGGCCGCGATGGGCCGAGGACCAGCCGCCCGCGAGCGCGTGCACGACGATCGGGGGCTCGATGCCGGCGGCGTGCCCCACCGCGGCGGCCGCCAGGGCGTTGTGGACGGACAGCTTTCCGAGGCCCGGGATCCGGGCCGGGAGCCGCGTGGGCCGCCCGCCCCGCGTCGGCGGCAGCCGGAGCGTGAAGCGCATCCCCTCGAAGCCCGCGGACGCCACCTCGTCGGCGCCGACGTCGGCGTCCGGGCTCAGGCCGTAGGTGAGCACCCGCGCGGCGGTCCGATCGGCCATCCGGCTGACCCGACGGTCGTCCTGGTTCAGGACGGCGACGCCGTCAGACGGGAGCGCCTCCACGAGCTCGCCCTTGGCCTTCTCGATGGCGGCGATCGACCCGATCCGGCTCATGTGGACCCCGTGGACGGCGGTGACCACCCCGATCTTCGGCTTCGCCAGCCGGGCGAGCTCGGCGATGTCGCCGCCGACGTACATCCCCATCTCGAGGACCGCGGCGCGGTGATCCGGGCCGAGGCGGAGGAGGGTCAGCGGCATCCCGATCTCGTTGTTCTGGTTGCCCTCGGTGCGCAGCGTCCGCATCGTCGTCCCGAGCACCGCCGCGATGGCTTCCTTGGTCGAGGTCTTGGCGATGCTCCCGGTCACGCCGACGACGAGCGGGTCGAAGCGGGCCCGCCATCCGGCGGCGATCGCGCCGAGCGCCACGAGCCCATCGGGCACGGCCAGCACCGTCACGTCGCCGAGGGCATCGAGCACCGCTTCGGGGACCGGGCGCGACACGACGAGGGCGGCCGCGCCGGAGACCGCGGCGTCCGCGAGGAAGCGATGGCCGTCCGTCCGTTCGCCGGGGAGCGCCACGAAAAGCTGGCCCTCGCCGACGAGCCGGGAGTCGACGGCGGCGCCCTGGATCGGGCGTCGGCTGGTCTTCAGGAGCCGGCCGCCCGTCAGGCGCCGAAGGTCCTCGGGGGTCAGGGCAGGAGCCTCGCGCTCGGCGGGCTGGGTGCCGGCGCTCGGTGGTGGCCCCTCGACGGTCACGCTCCCCAGTGTGGCACTGACGACCATCACCGGTCGGGCCGGCCGGTACCCGGGTCCGCGTCCGACTGGCTGAGGACCGGCAGCAGGCCGGGCGTCGTGACCGCGTCGGTCGCCACGCGGCGGAACAGCTCGGTGGAGGTGACCGGCAGGATCAGCTGACCGAGGGCGTTCCGGCCGGGATGAGCCTCCTGGATCCGGACCGCGACCACGAGGTCGGGATGGCCCTCCTCCCGACCGATGAACCCGATGCACGAGAAGTTGTAGAGGTTCGGCGCCCAGCGGTGATGGTCGTTGTCCCAGACCTGCGCCGTGCCCGTCTTGCCGCCGAGCCAGTAGCCCGGGGCGTTCGACTGCTCGGCGTACCACGGGCTCGCGAGCACGTGCTCCATCAGGCCCGCGAGCTTGGGGCTCAGCGCGGGATCGAGGACGGGGGCATCGCTGGTAGTGGTGATCGCCTCGGTACCGACGCCGGCGACGACGTGCGGCTGGACCAGCACGCCACCGTTCACCAGCGCCGCGTAGGCCTGGGCCAGCTGGAGCTGGGTGACCGCCACGCCCTGCCCGAACGAGCCGTTGGCCAGGTCGATCTGGCGCCAGGCGGCGTCGGCCGGGTCGTTGAGGAGGCCGTTGACCTCGCCCGTCACGTCGATGCCCGTCGGGCTGCCGAATCCGAGGCGCGTCCAGGTCTCGTGGAGGATCTCGCTGGCGTCGCTTGTCGTCGGCGCGAGCCCGAGGGCCACCTTGGCCGCGATGACGTTCCGCGAATAGGCGATTCCATCGGCCAGGCTCATCTTGCCCATCGCCTTGCCGTCGGCGTCCTCGATGAAGGCCCGGCCCTTGTCGAGCTTGAGGCGGCCACTGTCGCGGTACTCGGTCTGGAGGGTCGTCGTGCCGTGCTCCAGGGCGGCGAGGACCGTCAGCAGCTTGAAGACGGATCCGGGCTCGTAGACCGCCGAGACGACCGGATCGAGGAAGCGCGACGGATCATCGGCGGCGACGGCCGCGTAGCGGTTGGCATCGTACGACGGGTACGAGGCCTCCCCGTAGATCTCGCCCGTCCAGGGATCCATCACGACGGCCGAGACGGCTTTGGCGCCGTTCGCGATTCGGACGGCCATGACTTCCTGCTCCAGCGCGAGCTGGAGGCCGGCATCGATGGTGAGGCGGAGGTCGGCGCCCGGAACGCCCGGGACGACGGTGCGCTCCGTCTCGGCGACGGGGTTCCCGTTCGCGTCCCGGTCTGCCTCGATCACCTTCGGCTCGCCCGAAAGCGCGTCCTGGTAGTAGCCCTCCACGCCGTACTGGCCGCTGCCGTCGCGGTTCACGAAGCCGAGGAGGTGGGCGGCGAGCGTGCTGTTGGGGCTCCCGCCCTGCTGCGGGTAGCTTCGGGCGAAGTCCGACTCGAAGGAGATGCCGCCGATCCCGGCGGCATTCGCCGCCTCCTCGATCGCCGCCGACTTCTCGGGCAGGAGGTCACGCGCGAGGACGAGGTAGGGCCGAGCCGTCTCGAGCTTCGCGAGGACGCCGGCGGCGCCTTCGGAGTCCAGGTCCAGCTGGGCGGCAAGGAACGTGGCCATCTCCAGCCGGTCCTCGGCGGTCATGCGCTGGGCCGAGACGATCAGCTTGTCGCGGGTGACGCTGGAGGCCAGGACGACGGTCCCGGACCGGTCGTAGATCTGGCCGCGCCGGCTCGGAACCTCGGCCCGGTAGTAGATCTGGCGTCGCGCGCTCTCCACGAGCTGGTCGCGCTGAGAAAGCTGCCAGTAGCCCAGGCGGGTCACGAGGGCGCCCGCGGCAAGCACGAAGACGATCAGGACGAGGAGCAGGCGGCGCCCCGAATCGGTTCGACCGAGCATCGTGCGGGTCTCGCGCTAGCGGGCTTGGACGACGACGGGTGCGCCGAGCTGGCCGAGCCCGGCATCGAGCGCCTGCTTCCGGATGGCGGGCTCGCTGCGGAGCCGCTCGACGTCCGCGCGGAGGTCCTGGCTGATCGCCTGGAGGCGATCCCGCTCGGAGACCAACCGGACGATGTCGTAGCCGGTCGCGGCCACGCGCACGCTCTGGCTCAGCGACAGGAACGCGGCGCTGAACACGATCACGATCGCGGCCAGGGCGACCCCGACGGACGAGGGCCGGCGCCGCTCCCCCGCCGAGCGCTTCGATCGGCGAGCACTGGCGCCCTTGGATGCTGCCCGAGCACGCGCGCGAGCCACCGGCGGCGCCGGCTCGTCGATGTCCGGCGCGGCCCGGCCGATTCCCCTGCCCCGGGCATGCCGCGCCAGGCCGCCGAGGGCGTCGAGCCCCAGCGGCAGCGGCTGGCGCCGGCGGGCGCCCTGGTAGACCGCCATCAGTCCGCGAAGCCGAAGGGCTGCTCGCTGGCGGGTGCGTCGAGGTAGGAAACGGGGTCCAGCCCGGCTTCCTGGCCCGGCCGCCACGATCGATCCGTGCGCATCCGGTCCTGGCGTCGATCCAGGCGCTCGTGCAGCTCGTGCTGCCGGCGACCGTACGTCCGACGACGGCTGGAGGTGTGGCGCTTGCTCATGTGGGCTCCTCCTTCCTCTGGTGACGGCCGGGACTCCTCTTCGCCGGCCTGGCGGGTTCTCGCGCGGGGTCTGCGGGTCACACGTCGACTAGGCGGCCAGCCTCTCGGCGGCGCGCAGCCGGGCGCTCCGGGCGCGGGGATTGGCCTCGATCTCGGCGGACATGGGGACGAGGCCCTTGGGGCTCAGCAGTCGAAGCCGCGGCTGGCGGCCGCAGACGCAGACCGGGATCTCGGGCGGGCAGGTGCAGCCGCGGCGCTCCGACTGGAGGAAGCGCTTGACGATCCGGTCCTCGAGGGAGTGGTAGCTCAGAACCACGAGCCGGCCGCCGGGCCGGAGCAGGTCCACGGCCGCCGCGAGCCCGGCCTCGAGTGCCTCGAGCTCCTCGTTGACGGCGATCCGGAGTGCCTGGAACACGCGCGTGGCTGGATGGATCCGGCGACGACCCGGGGCGCGGCTCGGCGCCACCCGGGCGGCCAGCGCAGCCAGCTCCTCGGCGGTCTCGATCGGAGCGGAGCGGCGATCGGCGACGATCGCCCGGGCGATGCGTCCCGCGAAGGGCTCCTCGCCGTAGCGCTTGAAGAGCGCGGTGAGCTCCGGCGCGTCGAGGGTCGCGAGCAGCTCGGAGGCCGGCACGCCGCGACCAGTGTCGAAGCGCATGTCCAGCGGTCCGCCGGTCCGGAACCCGAAGCCGCGCTCGTCGTCGGCGAGCTGGAAGCTCGAGAGCCCGAGGTCGAAGAGGCAGCCGTCGACGGTCTCGAAGCCCGCCGCCGGCGCGACGCTCGCGAGATCCCGGAAGTTCGCCTGGCGGAGGTGCAGTCGATCGCCGAAGCGAGCGCCGAGCCGCGCCCGGACTCTGGCGATGGCCGCCCCATCGGCGTCGAGACCGAGGAGGCGGCCATCAGGGTCGCAGGCGGACAGGATTCGTTCGGCGTGGCCGCCGCCTCCGAGGGTGGCGTCCACGTGTCGGGAGCCGGCCGCGGGCGCGAGGGCCTCGAGGACCTCGACCGGCATCACCGGGACGTGCGTGGTCGTCGTCGCGTCGTTCATCGGGTCAGATCCCGAGTCCGCGGATCGCTTCGGCGAACCTGGCCGGGTCGTCCATCTCGCGGCGGTAGGCAGCCCAGCGATCGGGCGCCCAGATCTCGCCGTGGTCGCGCACGCCGATCACCAGCGCATCGGTCGCGATCCCCATCTCTTCGCGGAGGTACTGCGGGACGAGCACGCGGCCCTGCTTGTCGAGGTCGGCCTCGAGGGCCCCGGCGAAGATCGCACGCTCGAAGAGCCGGCCGGCGGGATCCGTCAGCGAAACCGTGGCGACCTTCTGCTCGAGGGCAGTCCAGCCCTCGCGGGTGTGGATGGCCAGGCAGCCATCGATCCACCGGGACAGCACCGCGCCGCCCTCGAGCTGCGCCCTGAAGCGCGCCGGGATCGCGAGCCGTCCCTTGTCGTCCACCGTGTGTCGGTACTCGCCGGTGAACACTCACCGCGCTCCAACTTGCCGAGACTTCGACGAGCCCGCGGGGTCCGCGGGCTCGTCATCGGTGTCGCGGCGTCCGGAGTGCCCGTCCGAAAACCGCTGGCGGTGGGAGGGAGGTCGGAGATCCGAGGGTCTCGCGGTGGATCCCCACTATTCCCCACTTCGCACCACTTGCACGCAATACTAGGGCGCGCGAATCAACCGTCAAGCCCCAAAATTGCAGGAACTGACGCGGCGTCAGCGCGGGCCGACGCTCGGCTTGGCGGGCACCGCCCGGAACCGCGTCAGGTCGCGGTGTGCGGTGCCCTGGGGCGGCCCTCGGCGAGGACGGGCCCCTGGTGGACGGGCCGCTAGACCGCCGGTAGCTTCAGGACCTGGCCGGCGACGATCGGCCGCGACAGCGCCGGGTTGACGGCGAGGATGGCATCGCTCGTGAGCTCGAACCGGGCCGCGATCTCGGCGATGGAGTCGCCCGGCGCGACGACGTACAGGTAGCAGGCAGCGCCGTCAGGACAGGGGTCGAGGCGAGCGAACGGATCCCGGCCGAGGTAGAGCGTCCGGCCCACGACGATCACGTTCGGGTTGTCGAGGTCGGCGTTCAGCGCCTGCAGGACATCGATGTCCAGGAGGTAGCGGCTGATGATCCCGGACAGGGTGTCGCCGCGCTGGATCACGTACTCGCGGCAGCCGGGATGGCCCGGGCACCCTGGCAGGGCCAGCAGCGGATCCCCGGGGGCGAGCGTCGGTGCGACGAACCCGGGGCTCGAGGTCGGGGTCGGCGTCCGGGCAAGCGTCGGCGCGACGGTGGGCACCGCGGTCGGTGCGATGGCCGGGCTCGGCACAGCCGTGGGCTCGAGCGTGGGCAGGATGGTCGCCTCCGCGGTTGGCGAGGACGCCTCGACCGGCTCCGTCGGCTCCACGCTCGCCTCGGCCACCAGCCCTCGTGAGGCCACCGGGAGCTGGAGGCCGCCTCGGGCGCCGACGAAGGCGATCGCGAAGACGGCGCACGCAACCACGAAGATCGCGGACCCGACGATCGCGGGCGTGAACGTCCGGCGATCCGGCGGCGTGCTCGACCCGGCCACGTCCCTCCTCCGAATCAGCGCAAATTCTGGCTTCCGCTGGCGGCGGACTCTAGTACCTTTTCACTCTGGCCGCGCGCTTGGGGGGAGTGCTAGGCTGCGCCGACTTCCGAGCCGGTGCGTCGCCGATCAGGGAGTCCATGGAGGCCCCCAGCCCAACGATGGCCCTGCCGCTCCCGATGGAAGCTCACCTGCTGCCCGATCCGTCGCATCTCGCGCCGCATCGGATCAAGCGCTGTACCTTCCGCCGGCTGATCCGCGTGGAGCCCAAGGGCGAACGGCGCTACGACGTCGAGTGCCTGTTCCCCGATCGCACCCTGGCCATCCCGCTCGGCGATCTCGATACGGCCATGCCGATCTGCAACGCCTGCACCGCGGCCCACATCTTCCGGCCTGACGAGGACTGAGCGAGCCGCACCCCTTCGGCGGGCCTAGACCGGCGCGCCAGAGCTCTCGCTGCTCGGCTCGCCCGCCGGCATCACCATCACCTCGTCGGCGCAGCTGGAGCACTTGAAGATCCGGGCGCCCTGCTTCAGCCAGGACCGCTCCACGTCACGCGATGCCGAATCGTGCTCGGACCCTTCGCTGTACGGCGCCCAATCGTCGCTGCCGTGGCGATGGAGGAGCTTGACCGTCTGGTAGTCGAACATGCCCGCGCACTCCGTTCGTCGTGGAAACTTCGAGACCTGGCGCGCAGCGTAACGTCAGCGAGCGCGACCTGTAAGCCGAGTTCTGTGCGGCGCCGCCGAAGCGACACCGCGATGGCCATCCATCTGGGGCCGCCGGTTGCCCGACGGCTCATGCGGCCGACCCGAGGGCTCGGCAACGCGCCTGCTCCCGGCGAACCGGGAATCGCCCTCCTATTTGGCCTTGCTCCGGGTAGAGCTTGCCGCGTTTCACTCCGGGACCGAGGCCCCGGCATCGTCACTGTGGCGCTGGTCCTCGCCTCGCGGCGGATGGGAGTTACCCACTACCCTGCGCTGTGGAGCTCGGACTTTCCTCACGCCGATCGAGTTGCCCCGCTCGACGCGCAGCCATCCGGCCGGCTCGCTGACCCCTGAAGTCTAGCCGCCGGTTCGGCGCACCACGGATTCGGGGCCGCCCGCCATCACGCGGTCGATGGCCTCGTTGCACATCGCGTCGGCGAGGGTGTTCTGGGCGCGCGGGACGTGCGACGCGGTCCAGCCGTCCGGGAGCTGCCGCAGCTGTCGAAGCGCCTCCGCCCAGAGGATCCGGAGCTTGGCGTCCTTGACTCGCCAGCGGCCGGCCAGCTGCTCGACGATGAGCTTCGAGTCGAGGAGCAGCTCCAGCCGCCTCGCTCCGAGCTCGAGTGCCAGGCCGATCGCCCGGACCACGGCCGTGTACTCCGCGACGTTGTTGGTCTGGATCCCGAGGTAGTCCGAGATCGAGGCGTCCGGCGTCGCCCGGGCGTTGTGGGAGTCCGGGCGTCCGAGTGCGATCAGCACCGCGCCCGCAGAGGCCGGCCCGGGATTGCCGCGGGCGGCGCCGTCGGTGCGGACGACGAAGCCCTGGGTGGAGGTCGATGGCGCGGCCGCGGCGGCGCGTGTCGACCAGCGCGGTGCGGTGTCGGGCTCGTCGGGTTCGGGCTCGTCCTCGAAGCCCAGCGTCAGCGGCGGCTCGCGCACCGGTGGAGCGTCAGTTCTCGGAGGGCGTCTCGTCGCCCGCGTCGGATCGGCGGGACTCGGCTGCCTGGACGGCCTCCTCCGGCGCCGGCATGGCCGGGGCGGCCTCGGCGCTCCGCGCGCCCTGGTTCTGGAGCATCGGCAGCGGCGTCCCCGCGGCGCCTTCCGGGGTCTTGCCACGAAGCTTCCGCCAGGCCCACTGGATCGGGTCGTAGAACTCGTCGGCGACGCGCTCCTTGAGCGGGATGATCGCGTTGTCCGTGATCTTGATGTGCTCCGGGCAGACCTCGGTGCAGCACTTCGTGATGTTGCAGTAGCCGACGCCGCCGACGTCCTTGAGGTAGCCGCGGCGATCCGCCTCGTCGATCGGGTGCATCTCGAGGCCGGCCGTCCGGACGAGGAACCGCGGGCCCATGAACGGGCGCTCGGTCTCGTGGTTGCGGAGCACGTGGCAGACGTCCTGGCACAGGAAGCACTCGATGCACTTCCGGAACTCCTGGACCCGCTCGATGTCCTGCTGCTGCCAGCGCCACTCCGACTGTGGGACGCCCTCCGGCGGCGTGAACGCCTGGATCGACTTGTTGACCTCGTAGTTCCAGGACACGTCCGTGACGAGGTCCCGGATGAGGGGGAAGGTCCGCATCGGCTCGACGGTGATCGTCTCGTCGAGGTCGAAGTCCGAGAGACGCGTCTTGCAGGTGAGGCGTGGGCGCCCATTGACCTCGGCGCTGCACGAGCCGCACTTCGCGGCCTTGCAGTTCCAGCGGACGGCGAGGTCCGGCGCGGCGTTGCCCTGAATCCAGTGGAGGGCGTCGAGGACGACCATCCCCTCCTCCACCGGCACGTCGAAGTCGTCGAAGTGGGTGGGGCCGTCGCTCTCTCCTCGGAAGACCTGGAGGTGGGCGATCCGCGAGCCGCCGGCCTCGGTGCCGGCGTCATCGGCGGGCCGGATGGCGGTGGTGAGCCCGCGATCGGCTGCGTTGGTCGTCATCTCGGAGCCCGCATCGGTCGTCATCTCGGTGGTCATGGTCGCATCAATGGGCCTTGCCGAGGAGCGAGCGGAGATCGTCGGGCATCTCGGGAAGGGCGGTGGTGGCCACCTCCATCGTGCCGTCGACGCTGCGGCGGACCACGCCGTTCTTGCCGGCCCACGCCGCGTCGTCCGTCTCGGGGAAGTCCAGCCGGCTGTGTGCGCCGCGGCTCTCGGTGCGCTGGAGCGCGCTGCGGGTGATCGCCTCGGACACCAAGAGCAGGTTGCGCAGCTCGAACACCAGGTTCCAGCCCGGGTTGAACACGCGGCCGCCGCCGACGCCCAGGACGGGCCAGCGCGCTCGGAGCCTGGCGAGCTCGCCGATCGCCTCCTTCAGGTCCGATTCGACGCGGAAGATGCCGACGAGGCGTTGCATCATGTCCTGCAGGTCGCGCTGGAGGTCGTAGGGATTCTCGCCGGCCTCCCGCTGGAGCGGCGCCGCGAGCTCGCGTGCTCCGTCCCGCACCTGAACGGGATCGACATACGGCTGGTCCTTGCGTCCCGCGGCGTGGGCCGCCGCGCCGGCGCCCGTCCGGGCGCCGAAGACCAGAAGGTCCGAGAGCGAGTTGCCACCAAGGCGATTCGCGCCGTGCATCCCGCCGGCGACCTCGCCGGCGGCGAACAGCCCGGGGACCGTGGTTGCGCCTGTCTCCGCTTCCACCCGGATCCCGCCCATGACGTAGTGGGTCGTCGGTCCGACCTCCATCGGGCCCTTGGTGATGTCGACGTCCGCGAGCTCCTTGAACTGGTCGTACATCGACGGAAGCTTCCGGCGGACGTGCTCCGAGGGCAGGTAGCTGATATCGAGGAAGACGCCGCCGTGGGGCGATCCTCTGCCCTCCCGGACCTCCGTGTAGATCGCCCGGGCGACGTTGTCACGGGTCGACAGCTCCGGCGGGCGGCGGGCGTCGACGACCCGAGCCTGCGACTGGGCGGTCACCCACGTGGCCGCTTCCTCGTCCGTGGCGGCGTACTCGCCGCGGCGGTCCTCGGGCAGGTACTTCCACATGAACCGCTCGCCGTCCTTGTTCCGCAGGATCCCGCCCTCGCCGCGGACGGCCTCGGTCACGAGGAGGCCACGGACGCCCGGCGGCCAGACCATCCCGGTCGGGTGGAACTGGACGAACTCCATGTCGATGAGCTCGGCGCCGGCCTCGTAGGCGAGGGCCTGGCCGTCGCCGGAGTACTCCCACGAATTGGAGGTGACGGTGTAGGCCTTGCCGATCCCGCCGGTCGCGAGGACGACCGCCTTGGCCGGGAACAGCACCGGCTGCCCGGTGGTTCGCCAGTAGCCGAACGCGCCCGTGACGCCGCCTGCGGCGGTGGTGAGCCGGGTGATCGTGCACTCCATGAACACGTCGATGTCCGTGTGGACCGCCCGGTCCTGCAGGGTCCGGATCATCTCGAGCCCGGTCCGGTCGCCGACGTGGGCGAGACGCGGGTGCGAGTGGCCGCCGAACGGCCGCTGGAGGATCCGGCCGTCGCGCGTTCGGTCAAAGACCGCGCCCCACTCCTCGAGCTCGCGGACCCGGTCCGGCGCCTCCTTGGCGTGGAGCTCGGCCATGCGCGGGTTGTTCAGGAGCTTCCCGCCGACCATCGTGTCCCGGAAGTGGGTCTGCCACTTGTCCTCGGGATCGACGTGCCCGAGCGCCGCTGCGACGCCCCCCTCTGCCATGACCGTGTGGGCCTTGCCGAGCAGCGACTTGCAGACGAGCCCGACCTTCGCGCCGGCATCCTTGGCGGCGATCGCGGCACGAAGCCCGGCGCCGCCGGCGCCGACGACGAGGACGTCGACGGGATGCGTCTCGATCTGGGCAAGCGACTCCGGAGCGATGGCCACGCGGCGATCCCTGCCCTAGCCGAGCCGGATGGCAGGATCGGTGATGACCCCGGCCTGGAGGAGGCGGACGTAGACGTCGGTGAGGGTCACGGTGACGAGGCTGGACCACGCCCACCACATGTGGTTGCGGTTCAGGTCGGTGAGCCGCTGCCAGAGGGTGTAGCGGACCCGCCGCGCCCGGGTGCAGGAGAAGCAGTCCACGCGACCGCCGACCAGGTGGCGCAGGGAGTGGCACGACAGCGAGTAGCCGGTCAGGAGGATCACGTTCAGGAGGAACAGGACACCGCCGAGTCCGATCCTGGGCCCGGGATCGACAACGCCCCGGGTCAGCTCGGCCCCGGTTGCCGGATCGGGGGCGTTGAAGGCGGGCAGGATGTCCAGCCACAGGAAGGTCAGCGGGATGAATGCGAGGTAGAGCATGTAGCGGTGGAGGTTCTGGAGGATGAACGGGAAGGCGTTCTCCAGCGCGAACCGGCGATGGACCGTCGGCTCGCCCACCGCGCAGCCGGGCGGATCGGCGAAGTAGAAGCGGTAGTACGCCTTCCGGTAGTAGTAGCAAGTCGCCCGAAAGCCGATTGGGATCCACAGGATCAGGAGACCGGGGCTCAGCCACGTCGGCATGTTCGGGAACACGAGCAGCGGCGAGAACAGCGGCGAGAGATAGCCGTCCCAGGCCACGTACTGCGGTCCGAAAAGCGGCCCCCAGAGCACGCCGCTGAACGTCAGGTAGCCGGCGCAGATCGTGAAGACCGTCGCCTGGAGGAGCGGATAGATCGCCCAGGCGTCCCTCCGTTTCGTCTCCCCGAACCCCTGGGGAGCGGAGCCTCGCGGCTTCCGCAGCGCCCGGAGGACCGCCGACTGGACGGTCATCGGACGCCCGTCACGCGGCCGCGCCTGCGGTCGTGCCCGCTCCCAGCTGGTCGATGACCGCGTCCGCAAACTGGCTGGTCCCGGCCCTCCCGCCCAGGTCCGACGTGACCGTCTTCCCCGCCGCGATCACGGCCCGGACGGCTTCCTCGACCGCCGCGCCCTTGTCCGCGTAGCCGAGGTGCCGGAGCATCAGGGCCCCGGACAGGATCAGCGCCGTGGGATTGGCCTTGTTCTGGCCGGCGTACTTGGGCGCCGACCCGTGAACCGGCTCGAAGACGGCGCCG
>DATLDP010000031.1:0-10917 GCA_035525825.1 Candidatus Limnocylindria bacterium | reverse complement strand
CGGCGCCGTGTCGCTCGGCATCCCTGGGCCCGTGGGACTCGCGATGTTCCTCGTCGCCGGCGCGATCCTCGGCAGCGGCCTCGGCGGCGTTCAGGTCGCCGACCGCGTGTTCATGGTCCGCCTCTCACCGCCCGAGCGGCTGGGCGAGTTCTTCGGCCTGTACGGTCTGGTCGGCAAGGGCTCGCAGGTCATCGGCCAGCTGCTGTACGGGCTGACGCTCCTGCTCTTCTTCGATGCCCTCGGCGTCGGGGCGTACCAGCTCGCTGTGCTGACGCTGCTCGTGACGATGCTCATCGGCGCCTGGATCCTGCGGCCGGTGAGCGATCGATGGGCGGGCTCGGGCGAGGGCCCGGACATCGGAATCAAGGCGCCACCCGATCGGCTCGCGCCGATGACCGCGCCCTTGGAGCCGCGCTAGCCGGTCGTCTCGAGCTGGCCGGTATCCGGGCGGCCGCGGCCGAGCGTCTGGCGATACGTCCAGGCCGACCCGATCATCTCCTCGAGGGTCGATCCCGTGGGCCCCCACCCGAGGACGTCGCGCGCCCGCTCGATCGATGCCACGAGCGTCGGCGGATCACCCGCGCGGCGCTCCCCGACGACGTGCGGAATCTCGCGCCCGAGCACCTTCTCCGCGGCCGCGAGGACCTGGAACACGCTGAACCCGACGCCGCTGCCCAGATTGCAGATGAGCATCGCGTCCGTCCGGGCGTCGCCCGGCTCCGTGGCCTCGAGCGCGAGGCGGTGCGCCTCCGCGAGGTCCGCCACGTGGACGTAGTCGCGGATCGGGGTGCCATCCGGCGTTGGGTAGTCCGTGCCGTAGAGCGTCAGCGGCGGCCCGCCGGCCACCGCGTTCAGGGCGTTCGGGATGAGGTGCGTCTCGGGATCGTGGGTCTCGCCGTTGCGGGCCGTTGCGCCGGCGACGTTGAAGTAGCGCAGCGACGCGACCCGAAGTCCGTAGGCGCTCGCGAACCACCCGGCCGCGGCTTCCAGCGAGCGCTTGGACTCGCCGTAGGGGTTGATCGGTCGAAGGACGGCGTCCTCGCTGATCGGCGAGGCGTCCGGGACGCCGTAGACCGCGGCAGTGGAGGAGATGACGAGGCGCTGGACGTTGGCGTCGCGCATCGCCTCCAGCAGCGCGATGCCGCCGGCGACGTTCTCGCGGAAGTACAGGGCCGGGTCGCGGATGGACTCGCCGACCAGGGAGCGAGCCCCGCAATGGAGCACGGCATCGATGTCGTGGCTCCGCAGCGTCTCTGCCATGAAGGCGCGGTCCGTGTAGGTGCCTTCGACCAGCCTGGAGCCGGCGAGGTCCGCCCAGCGGTGGCCCGTGGCCAGGTTGTCCACGACGACGGCCTCGTGGCCGGCATCGACCAGGGCCTCGACGGAGACGGAGCCGACATAGCCGGCGCCGCCGGTGACCAGGATGCGCATCGCTTCGAAGCGTAGCCGCCCGGTCAGCGGCCGCGGCCGAGTCCCAGCCAGCGCCGGATCCGGTCGAGCAGCGAGGGAGGTCGCTCGAAGGCCGGCGGCTCCAACGCGACGGGCTCAGGCGTCGTGACGGGCCCGGGCGTGGTCGCTGGTGCGGGCGCCTCGAGCTCGTCGAGCAGGCGGCGAGCCGCGGCCTCCTCCGGGTCGATCGCGAGCGCCGCGCGCATTCGCTCTGCCGCGCCGTTGCGATCGCCGCGCCGCAGCGCGACTCGACCGAGACCCACGACGGCGATCGCGTTTCGCTCGTCGGCCTGGGCGACCTGCCCGAACAGCCGCTCGGCGACCGCGAGCTCGTCGCGCTCGAGCGCCGCGTCCGCGGCCAGGAGTCGCTCGATCATCGGTCTTCGGTCAGCATCGATTCCGCCAGCAGGAGCAGCGTCGCCCGGTCGTTCAGGGCAGGATCGGCGATCACGCGGTCGAGCAGCGCGTCGAGGATTCGCCCGAGCGTCGGTCCCGTGGGCACGCCGAGGTCCGCGATGAGGTCGTCGCCGCGGACCGCGAGCTTCGATCGGTCGAGCACGACGGAGGCGGCCACCTCCGCGGCGACCCTCGCCTTCAGCTCGGCGAGGCCGTGGGCATCCACCGGCACGCCGCTCCCGACGTTGTCCGCCTCGCGCAGGAGGAACAGGTCGTCGATCGCGTCGATCCCGACCCGCTGGATGAACCGGCGGACGCCGGCGTCGCCCCACCTCGGCTCGTAGGTGAACATGTGCTCGCGAACGAGGTGACTCACCCGCTCGGACGCTGCGCGGGGCAGCCGCAGCCGCTCTATCAGCGTCGTTGCCATGTCCGCGCCCACGGCCTCGTGTCCGCGGAAGGGCCCGTCCTCGATCGTCGAGGGCTTCCCGAGGTCGTGCAGGAGCGCGGCCATCCGGACGACCGGTCGCGACGGCGACGCGGCATCCACCGATCGGACGGTGTGGTCGAAGAGGTCCTCGCCCTCGATCTTGTTCTGGGGCACCCCCCGCTGGGCCTCGAGCTCCGGGAGGAGGACGCCAAGGAGCCCGGTTTCGGCGAGCAGCCGCAACCCGATCGATGGCCGCTCGGCGAGGAGGAGCTTCTGGAGCTCCGCCGCAACGCGCTCGCCGGACACGTGGGCCGCGAGCGCCGCGTTGGCGCGGATGGCGGCGAGCGTCGCGGGATCGATCTCGAAGTCGAGCACGGCCGCGAGCCGAACGGCCCGAACCATCCGCAGGGCGTCCTCGCGGAAGCGCGCACCGGGCTCGCCGACGGCTCGGAGCACGCGCCGCCGGACATCCTCGACGCCGCCCGCCGGATCGACGATCGCGATGGATGGCGCGGCGCCGGAGCTCGCGCTTGGCTCCACGCCCGGCGCCGCGGCGGGCGCACCCCAGGCGATCGCGTTCACCGTGAAATCTCGCCGGGCAAGATCGGCCCCGAGGTCGTCGCCGAACTCGACGTGGTGCGGCCGCCGGAAGTCGGCGTAGTCGTGATCCGTCCGAAAGGTCGTGACCTCGTGGAGGGCGTCGCCCTCCCGAACGGCGACCGTCCCGAACTGGTTCTCATAGACGGCCCCGGGAAAGATCGCGAGCAGGCGGTCGGGCCGGGCGTCCGTCGCCAGGTCCCAGTCCTCCGCCGGCCGGCCCAGGAGCGCATCGCGCACGGATCCGCCGACGACGTAGGCCGCATGGCCATGCGCCCACAGCCGGTCCATCACCGCTCGAACGGACGCCGGCGCCTCGATGTCGACCACTGCCAGAGAGTAATGGGCTCGGAGCGTTCGCCCGTGGCGACAGCCGCTAGTTGCGCCCCAGGAACAGGTAGTTGCGCCAGGCCTCGTTGCGCTCGTCGACGAGGTACGGCGTGAACATCGAGTAGAGGTCGCTGCGCGGCTCGAACGGCGGCCGGAGCAGCCGGAATCGCGCCTCCTCGGGCGTCTTGCCGCCCTTGCGGTGGTTGCACGGCTTGCATGCGGCAACGAGGTTGTCCCAGGTGTGGGAACCGCCGCGATGGCGCGGCAGGATGTGGTCCAGCGTCAGGTCGGAGCCCACGCGGCCGCAGTACTGGCAGGTGTGCCGGTCCCGAGCGAAGACCTCCCGGCGGGTCAGCTTGACGCGCGGCCGCGGCCGGTTGATCCGATGCTGGAGCCGGATCACGGACGGCGCGTGGAACTCCTGGCGGACCGTCCGGATGACCTGGTGGTCGTACTCGAGGATCTCGGCCTTCGAGCCGAAGACGAGCCGGAACGCCCGCGGAAGGTTCGTCACGTTCAGCGGCTCGTAATCCTGGTTCAGGACGAGGACCACCCCGTTCATCGTGCCGCGGATGCTATGCCAAATGCCGGCCGATCGGCGAACCGGTGGCCGAGTCCCAGCCGCCGGCCTGGCCGACCTTCGAGGCGAGAGGCCGGCCCAGTGCCGCGGTGATGAATCGGGCCGCGTCCAGGACGCCCCCGAGCGAGACGCCGTGCTCGAATCCGGACTGGTCCAGCAGGTAGACGAGATCCTCGGTGGCGAGATTCCCCGCTGCCCCCGGCGCGTAGGGACAGCCACCCGTGCCGCCGGTGGAGCTGTCGAAGCAGCGGATCCCCGCGTCGAGGCCGGCCTGGACGTTGGCGAGCGCCGTGCCGCGGGTGTCGTGGAAGTGGAACGCGATGCGCTCCAGCGGGATTCCGGCCTGGACCGCCATGCCAGTCAGCACGGCAACCTGGCTCGGGACCCCGACGCCGATCGTGTCCCCGAAGCAGATCTCGTCGACGCCCTGGTCGAGCAGGCGGAGCGCGACCTCGACCGGTCGATGGGGATCGACGGCCCCGGTGTAGGGGCAGCCGAAGGCGGTGGAGACGTAGGCCCGGCGCCACCAGCGGAGCTCGGACGCCCGCCGCAGGACCGGCGCGAAGGCCGCGAGTGATTCGTCGACCGTCATCCCGATGTTGTGCTCCGTGAACGCGTCCGTCGCGGCGGTGAAGACCGCGAGGGCCTTCGCGCCGGCGGCCTCGGCACGGGCCATGCCCCGCTCGTTCGGGACGAGCACCGGGTAGCGAACCTCGGGGGTGTGGGAGAGCCGCGGGAGCAGCGCGTCGGCATCCGCCAGCTGGGGGATGGCCTTCGGCGACACGAAGCTCGTCGCCTCGATCTCGCGGAGGCCGGCGGCGGCGAGCCGGTCGATGAGCTCGACCTTCGTGTCGAGCGGGATGGCCGCGGCTTCGTTCTGCAGGCCGTCGCGCGGCCCGACCTCGTAGATGCGGACGCGGGCGCCCGAGCTCAGACGAGCAGTCTCAGACGAGCGGCGGGTCCATCGCCCGCTCGATGCGGGCGACGTGGATCTCGATCCGTTCGATCTCCATCACCGCGGCCACGCGCTCGTGGCTGTCCAGGGGGGCCGCGTCGCGCTTCCGGCGTGCCTCGCGGTGCAGCACCATCAGCTGGGCACGATCATCGGGGAGCGGCAGCGGCGGATCCGCGCCGAGAACCTTCTCGATTGCTGCGGCAGCGGCGGACGCGATCTTGCTCATTGCGCGGAGCGTACCTCGACCGCCGGCTCCACGACGGCGAGGACGTCACCCCTCGCGACCTGGTCGCCGGGCCGCGCCGCGAGCTCCGTGACGGTCCCCGCCACCGTGGCCGCGACCGCGTGCTCCATCTTCATCGCCTCCAGGGTCGCGATCGGATCGCCCGCCTCCACGCGATCGCCGGCGGCAATGTGGACCGCGAGGATGGAGCCCGGCATGGGGGCCACGATCTCCGCTGGACCGACACCGGCCTTGGCGCCGGCGGCGTGGCGAGCCGCCCGATCGACGTCGGGCGCCGGCGCGAGGCGAAACGCGACGCTCCTGCCGGCGACATCGACATGGGCGACGCCGTCGACGACCAGCTGCGGAGCATCGCGGCCAGCGGCCGCATCGATCGCGATCGAGCGCTCGTCGTCGCCGGCTGCGAGACGCACCCTGCCCGGACCGTTCAGGCGCCAACCCCCGAGCCATCCCGCTCCCGCGAGCGCCCGTGCGGCCGCCTGCCAGGCGAGATCGGGGAGGACGGCTTGGGCCGTCCAGTCGTCGGGCGGCCAGATCCGAGCGAGCGTGTCGATCCGCATCTGCCCGTCTCGAACGACCGGCTCCCGGACGAGCCAGCGAAGGAATCGAAGGTTCGTCGTCAGGCCCAGGACCAAGGTTTCATCGAGCGCGCGCTCGAGCCGGGCGAGGGCCGTGACGCGGTCCGGTCCGTGGGCGATGACTTTCGCCAGCATCGGGTCGAAGCGCGCGCCGACCACGGTGCCCACATCGATACCGCCATCGATCCGGACTCCATCGCCGGACGGCCACTCGAGGCGCTCGACGCGCCCGGTGGCGGGGAGGAAGTCGGCCTCGGCGTCCTCGGCGTAGAGGCGGACCTCGATCGCGTGGCCGCCCTGCGCGAGCCCCTGGTCGACCTCCTCCTGGCCGAGGGCGAGCGGCCGGCCCTCGGCGATCCGGAGCTGCTGCTCGACGAGGTCGAGGCCGGTGACGAGCTCGGTCACCGGGTGCTCGACCTGGAGGCGCGTGTTCATCTCGAGGAAGAACACCTCGTCACGGTCGGTGACCAGGAACTCGCACGTCCCGGCGCTGCGATAGCCGACGGCGGCCGCAAGCTGCAGCGCGGCCCCCGTGAGTCGCGCCCGGATTGCCGGGGTCACGGCGGGGGACGGGGTCTCCTCGAGCACCTTCTGGTGGCGGCGCTGGGTGGAGCAGTCGCGCTCGCCCAGGTGGATGCCATGCCCGCCCGCGTCGAAGAGCAGCTGGACCTCGACGTGCCGCGGACCCTCGATCAATCGCTCCAGCACCAATCGGTCGTCATCGAAGGCGGCGGTGGCTTCACGGCGGGCGCCGGCCAGCGCATCGGCGAGGCGTTCCGGCTCCCGGACGACCCGCATGCCCTTGCCGCCCCCGCCAGCCGCGGGCTTGACCAAGAGCGGGTACCCGATCCGCATCGCCGCCGCTTGCAGGGCCTCATCCGACTGGTCGGCCCCGTCGTAGCCCGGGACGACCGGCACACCCAGCTCCACGGCAAGCCGGCGCGCGGCCGACTTGTCGCCCATGGCGCGAATGGCGCTCCCTGGGGGACCGACCCAGGCGATCCCGGCCATCTCGACGGCGTCGGCAAACGCCGCGTTCTCGGCGAGGAAGCCGAATCCCGGGTGGATCGCGTCGGCTCGGGCGGCCGCGGCAGCGGCGACCACGGCCTCGATGTCGAGCAGGTCCACTGAGCCAGGGCCCTCGGTCGCGCGTTCGATTGCGACGACGCCGAGCCGATCGCAGGTCCGTCGAATGCGTCGGGCGATCTCGCCGCGGTTGGCGATGAAGAGGCGGCGGATCGCCGGGCTCTGGCCGGGCGCGGAGGGCACCGGCTCAGCGAGACCCGGGCTGGCCTGAGCAGCGAACGCGTCTAACGCGTCAGACGCGACACGCCACCGACCGCCAACGCGGCGAGCAGGCAGTCGCCCGAGCGCGATCCATCGCTGCACTGATCGCGTGGTGGCGCCGAGTCGCCTCGCGGCTTCGCTCGGGGTCAGTTCGTCACGCATCTGGCGTGATTGTCGCGTTCGGTTACTGCGAAGGCAAGCCGCCGAAGTTGAGCCAGGCCTCACGAGTCAGCCGAGCCTGGAGATGAGCTCCGTCGCTCGGACGCGGACGGCGCCGTGCTGCGCGGACCAGGCCGACCACGCGCCGCGGACCCAGCGGTCCGTCAGCTCGATCGCCGCGCCGCCGTCCCCGCGCTCGAGCGCCAGCGCCAGGTCGACCGCGTTGACCTCGCCCATTCGATCCGGCCGCGCCAGCCATGGCCAGGCGCGGAAGCCGTCGGCGGCGAGCCGGCGCAGGAAGACCGCCTTCTCGACAGACCAGCCGCGTTCGAGCACGCAGCACAGCGTGATCAGGTGGATCCAGACCGACGGTGTCGATTGCGGGCCGGCGAGCCCGGGATGCGTGACCGCGTAGGCATCGACCGCGAGGGCCGAGTGGCGGCTCGGTGGCAGCCCGCCGGCCATGAGCTCCGTGTAGGCCCGCCAGCAGCCGGGCGAGGCGATCATGTAGCGATGGATCGGACCCTCGAGGTCGGGGACGCGGCCGCCACAGCCGACGCACTCGATCGTCGACGTCGCCACCGCGGCGGGAGTTGAGCCGGGCTCAGCCACCTGTGTCCGGGTCCCAACCCGGCTTGCGCTTCGTCGTGAACGCCGCGAACCCCTCCCGCGCCTCGGCGCTGGTGCGCTGGCGGGCGATGACGCGCGCCGTGTGCCACTTCGAGGAGCCGTGACCGAGGCCGCGGACTTCCCGCACGATGCCCTTTGCGGCTCGAACCGCGGTGGGCCCGGATGCCAGGATGTCCGCGATCGCGGCATCGACGGCGAGATCGAGGGCTGCCTCGCCCTCCACGA
Organism: Candidatus Limnocylindria bacterium; assembly: GCA_035525825.1. GTDB lineage: Bacteria > Chloroflexota > Limnocylindria > Limnocylindrales > CSP1-4 > UBA5189. Next base: position 3,057 of record DATLDP010000031.1, on the reverse strand, counting down.
CCTCGTGCACGAGGCCGATCCGCTGCGCCCGGATCGCATCGAAGCGGCGGCCGCCGGGGAAGAGGGCACGGGCATGCGATTCGCCGATCTTGGCCAGCACGAAGGGCGAGATGACCGCCGGCAGGATTCCGAGCCGCGTCTCGGTGAACCCGAATCGCGCCCCCGATTCGGCGATCACGATGTCGCTCACCGCGCAGAGGCCCATCCCGCCTCCGAGCGCTGCGCCCTGGACCCGCGCGATGACCGGCACGGGACACGTATCGATCGTCTCGAACATCTCCGCCATCGCCATCGCGTCCTGCTCGTTGCCCTCGAGATCGAGCTGCATCGCCGCGCGCATCCAGTCGATGTCCGCGCCGGCACAGAACGTCTGGCCCTCGCCGGCGAGGACGACCGCACGCAGGTCGGTCGCCGAATCTCGCTCGAGTGCCGCGAAGGTGGTTCGGAGCTCCGCGATCAGCGAGGCATCGAAGGCGTTGCGGCGCTCCGGCCGCGTGAGCGTGACCCGGGCGATCGCCCCGCCGGGCCCCGAGCGTTCGACCCGCAGCGCGTCCGTCACGGGCCGCATCGTACGCGGCGCCACCGGGCGGCGATAGGCTCGGGGGCGATGTTCCTCGGCATCGATCACGTGGTCCTCGCCGTCGCCGATCCCGACGCCGCACTCGCGGAGCTCGGGGCGTTCCTCGGCGTCCGGCCCACGACGAGCGGGGGGCGCCACCCGAGCTGGGGCACGCGCAACCGTCTTCTGTGGCTCGGCGACACGTTCATCGAGCTGGTCACGGTGGCCGACCCTCGCGAGGCCGAGCGTTCGTGGCTGGGTGCGCCGCTCCTCGATGCCCTCCCGGGCCCGGTCGCGATCGGCTGGGCGATCGCCACGGACGACCTGGACCTCGACCGGACCGAGCTCAACACCAACGGTGCTGCGCTGGCCCCGGGGACCGCGGGTGAGCGGCGCCGGCCGGACGGCGAGATGGTCCGCTGGCGGTTGGCCCTCCCGCCGGAGCTGTCGTTGCGCGCGCCCTTCCTGATCGAGCATGACCTCACCGCCGCCGAATGGCGGCCCGAGGATCGCGCCGCTCGCGCGATCGATCCCGCTCGTCTGGAGGCGATCGCGTTGCCCGTCGACAGCGTCGACGGCCTCCCCTTCGCGCCTCGCGGCGCCGTCGTCGGGAGCCAGCTGATTCGCGCCGCCGGGTGGGAGACGAGCCAGCCGGAGATCCACATCAGCGGCCTCGACCGATCGGCGTCGGGAACGCTCCTGGGCTGTCGCTGGCTCGTCACCTGAACGCTGCTTCGCCGGCCGGTCACAATTTGCCCATGCGCATCCTCGTCATCGGCGCCGGCGGCGTCGGGAGCGCCGTCGTCCCGATCGCGATCCGCCGCGACTTCTTCGAGCACCTCGTCGTCGCGGACTACGACGCCGCTCGCGCAGACGCCGTGGCCGCCCGCGCCAACGACCCCCGGGTGACCGCCGCCCGGATCGACGCCTCGAGCCGCGAGTCGATTGCCGCGCTGATCCGCGAAACCCGGGCGACCCACGTCCTGAACGCCGTGGACCCGCGCTTCGTGATGCCGATCTTCGAGGCCTGCGCCGCCGCCGGCGCGGACTACCTGGACATGGCGATGTCGCTCTCGAAGCCCCACCCGGAGCAGCCGCACGCGCTCACGGGCCTCAAGCTCGGCGACGAGCAGTTCGCCCAGGCCGCGGCGTGGGAAGGCGCGGGCCGGCTCGCCCTCCTCGGGATGGGCGTGGAGCCCGGGCTTTCGGACGTCTTCGCCCGGTACGCCGCAGACCACCTCTTCTCCGAGATCGACGAGGCGGGCGTTCGCGACGGCGCCAACCTCGTGGTCGATGGCTACGACTTCGCGCCATCGTTCTCGATCTGGACCACCATCGAGGAATGCCTCAACCCGCCCGTGATCTGGGAGGACGGCGAGTGGCGGACGACGCCGCCGTTCAGCGAGCCGGAGACCTTCGACTTCCCGGAGGGCATCGGCCCGGTCGAGTGTGTCAACGTCGAGCACGAAGAAGTGCTGCTGATCCCGCGCTGGGTCAACGCAAAGCGCGTGACCTTCAAGTACGGCCTCGGCGACGAGTTCATCGGCGTCCTGAAGACGCTCCATAAGCTGGGGCTCGACAAGACCACGAGGGTCAAGGTCGGCGGCGCGGAGGTCTCGCCACGAGACGTGGTGGCGGCGGTGCTGCCGGATCCCGCGACCCTCGGCGACAAGATGCACGGCAAGACCTGCGCCGGCCTGTGGGTGAGCGGCACCGGCAAGGACGGGGCGCCGCGGCAGGTCTACCTCTACCACGTGGTCGACAACGCCTGGTCGATGGCCGAGTACGGCTCGCAGGCCGTCGTCTGGCAGACCGCGGTCAACCCGGTAGTCGCGCTGGAGCTGCTGGCGCGCGGAACCTGGGCCGGCGCCGGAGTTCTGGGCCCGGAGGCGTTCGATGCCGTACCGTTCCTCGACCTGCTGACCGAGTACGGCTCGCCCTGGGGCATGCGCGAAGGCGGCTAGCCGATCACGCTCTCCGGCCGCTCGATCGCGACGGAGCTCTCGGAGTCGCCCCAGGCCGTCAGCTCGGCCGTGGTGCCGGCCGCCTGCGGGACGACCTCATCGCCCACTGAGATCCGGCCAGCCCGAAGGACCTCGCCGAGGACCCCGAAATCGATCTTGCGCTCGGGGTCACCCTCGCGGAAGCCGCGGTAGCGGACGATCGTGCGGAGGGTGTCGAGGTCGCGCTCGCCGGTCTCGGGATCCTGCGTCGTGATCGCGCAACGGGCATCCGGCTTCGTGATCTCGAGGACGGCGCTGCCGATGGCCACCGAGCCGCCCATCCAGGTGTCCTCCTCGTGCGCCCCGGCGCCCTCGATCTCGACGAGCATCCGGAACCGCCGCGCGTCCACTCGCTCGACGCCGAGCCGGCGGGCGAGCTCCGCAAGCGAGCCATCGGACACGAGGCTCACCGCGTTCCGGACGTTGTCCTCGCCGGGGCGGATGCGCGTGCCGCCGGGCTTGTCGCACCGAACCAGGAGGACGGGCCGACCGGCG
>DATLDP010000029.1:0-7235 GCA_035525825.1 Candidatus Limnocylindria bacterium | reverse complement strand
GAGGGACGGCGTCGTTCACGACCCAGCATGCCGTACCCGGTGGGGGTGTCACCGTAGCGTTGACGCTCGAACCCGCGCCTGGCGCCACCGCGCCGACGGGGCCGATCGTGGCAGCCGGAGCCGGACAAGCCCAGCAGAGCTAGGCGCGCCCGAGCGCGCGTGACGCCGGGGAGGGCAGGCGGGCTTGGAGGGGCGGCTAGCCGGCCGCTCCGGTGGGGATGCCGGGGCTGGCGCCATTGCCGTTGCCGCCATCGTGGGTCGCCTCGGCCATCGTGCCGGGCCCCACCGCCTGGGCGGCGCGCAGGGCCGCCGTCGCGCCCGCGATCAGGTCGTCGCTCGTCGTACCGTCCTCGGGGAAGCGGGCCAGGCCGGCCGAGACGGTGGTCTTCTGCTCGCCACCGATGCCTCGAGCCGCGACGGCTTCGAGCACCCGCTGAACCACCGTTGTCCCCGTCGCCCCCGGCGCCACGAGCATGAACTCGTCGCCGCCCCAGCGGGCCAGCGTGTCCACGAACCGGACGGTCTCGCTGATCACCGCCGAGACCTCGCGGAGGACGTCGTCGCCGGCGGCTCTACCGGCCGCGTCGTTGTACGTGGTCAGGCCGTCGACGTCGAAGATGGCGACGGTCAGCTCCGAGCGCTGTCGCGCGGACCGGGCGATCTCGAGCTCCATCACGCGCCCAAGCGTCCGGGCGTTGGCGAGCCCGGTGAGCATGTCCGAGTTGGACACGCGCTCGGCCCAGTCGATGCGCTCCGCGGCGTTGGTCGCGAGCCGCGCCCGGTCCACAATGACCGCGACGAGGTCCGCAATCGCGGCGATTCGCTCGGCCACCTCGGGCGCCGGACCGCCGTCGGCCTCGTAGGCGAGCGCGCCGACCGGCTCTTCGATTCCATCCCGCCCCACCACGATCGGGAATGCCGACAGGACCCTTCCCGCTGGGTCGGCCTCGCTGTTCGTCTGGATCCGCTCCTGGGCCGCGAGCTGGATCGCGTGGTCGGCCTGTCCCGCCGCGCTCTCGAGCGCCGGAAGGTCCTCGTCGGGATAGCCGCGGGCCGCCGCGAGGGCCAGGCCGCCCTGTTCGGAATCCCAGAGGAAGGCGGCGGCTCGATCGGCGCCGCTGGCGCGCAGGGCAATCTCGAGCAGCTCGTCGAGGGTGGTCTCGGGGTCGGCGCTGCGCGCGACGGCGCGGATGGCGGCGAGAAGGAGGGGATCGGGACTCACGGCCGACCGATCGTACACGAGCCGGAAGGACCGTCAATCGAACGCCCGGTCGCATCGGCCGCCAACCGGGCATCCGGCGAGATTCGAGACGGAGGCAGGTTGTCCCGGTCCTATACTCCCGGCCGTGAGGCTCGTGGTCGCGATCATCCACAACGAGGACGCGGGCGCCCTCGTGGACGGGCTGCTCGAGCACGACTACCGGGCCACGCGGCTGCACTCCTCGGGCGGCTTCCTGAAACAGTCGAACGCGACGATCGTGCTCGGCGTCGAGGACGACCGGATCGAGGACGTGATGGCGATCATCCACGAGCACTGCACGTCGCGGACCCAGATCGTGAACCCGATGCCACCGATCATGGAGCCGGGGGAGTTCTTCATGCCCTACCCGCTCGAGGTCGAGGTTGGCGGCGCAACGGTCTTCGTGTTGTCGGTCGATCGGTTCGAACGGCTCTAGGAGGGCATCGACGGCCATGATCCTGCGCCTGGTTGGCGCCGCCACCGTGCTCATCGCGGTCCCGGCGATCGTTGCCCAGGCGACGGTCGCGAATGGGCGCGGCGCCGGTAGCGGTCCGGCGTTCGCCGCGGCGTAGCGAAGCGATCGCCTCCGCCGCGCCGCGCGCCGACGCGGACGTCCTTGAGACGGAGGGTCGCTGGGCCGCCCTCGCCGTCGTCTCGACGGGCACCCTCCTGGCCCTCGCCCCATGGTTCAGTGCCTCGGCAGTGACGCCCTTGCTCGCGGCGGACTGGCATCCCTCCGGCCTGCAGCTGACGTTCCTCGCGATTGCCGTCCAGCTCGGGTTCGCCGCCGGGGCCCTCACCCTCGCGGCGACCGGCGTCGTGGACGTGGTGCCGGGGCGGTGGCTCTTCCCGGTCGGCGCCATCGTGGCGGGAGCGGCGAATCTCGCCTTCGCCTTCCTCGCCACGGACCCGGGCTCCGCGCTGCCATTCCGATTCCTCACGGGAGCGGGAATTGCCGCGGTGTACCCGGTGGCCCTGAAGCACCTCGCGGGCTGGTTCCGCGCCGGCCGAGGGCTGGCGATCGGCATCCTGATCGGAGCGATCACGGTGGGATCCGCGCTGCCCTACCTCGTCCGGGCGGCGGGCGCCACGTCCGACCTCGACTGGCGGGCGATCGTGGCGGCCACGTCCGTGCTCGCGGTCGCCGGCGGGCTGCTCGTCGGCGCATTCGGGCGCGCGGGGCCGCTCGAGACCCCGGCGACCAGGTTCAGCCCGCGGATCGCGGCGACGGCGTTTCGATCGGGCTCGGTGCGCCTCGCGACCCTCGGCTACCGCGGGCACATGTGGGAGCTCTACGCGATGTGGACCTGGGTTCCGGCGTTCATCGCCGCGTCGTTCGCGGTTGCCGGGACGACGGATCCATCGACCTCCTCGCTGGCGGCGTTCGCGGTGGTCGCGGCGGGCGGGGTTGGCTGCATCGGCGCAGGGGCGATGGCGGATCGGCTCGGGCGGACGACGCTGACGATCGCGGCGATGGCGATCAGTGGCGCGTCCGCGATCGCGATCGGGTTCTTCTTCGGGGCGCCGCCGGCGCTGCTGCTGACCGTCGCGATCATCTGGGGCATCACGGTCGTGGCGGACTCGGCGCAGTTCTCGGCGGCGGTCTCCGAGCTCGCGCCCCCCGGCACTGCCGGCTCGGCGCTCTCCGTCCAGCTCGCCGTGGGCTTCGTCCTCACGGGAGTGACGATCCTGGGGATCGGCTTGATCGGACCGAATGACGCGACGGCATGGCGGCTCGCGTTCGCGTCGCTTGCGCTCGGACCGATCGTCGGCATCATCGCGATGTGGCACCTCCGATCCAGATCCGACGCACCGAAGATGGCCGGGGGCCATCGATGACGGTCGATTGGCTGGACGCGCTCGAGCCGGACGCCCCCGACCTCGTCGGCGCATTCCGGAACGTCGAGGCGGGGAAGTTCATCACGGTCCGCCGCGAGATCCGGCGACGCATGGCGACGGGCAGCGCGCCGCTGGTGGTGCCGCAGCTGGCCGCGGTGGCGGACGCGCTCCTGGCGATGGTCGACCGGCTGCCGGAGGCGGCCCTCGCCGCGCCCGGAGGCGAGGGTGACTGGAATGTCGCCGAGGCCATCGGGCACACGGCCCATGCACGCGGCGGGCTCGCGACCGCGGGCGCACTCGCGGCCTCCAACCGGTGGCCGTCCGACGCGCCCAGCGTGGTCCCGGGCATTCCCGGCTCGCCGATCGCGACCCGCGACGACCTCCGCCGTCGGATCAACCTGAGCCAGAAGGTCATCGAGCGAGCGGCGCGCGCCATCGAGGGCCACGAGACGGAGCCGTGCCCGCTGGAGCATCCGCTCGTCGGCCGGCTGCGCTGCGGCGAGTGGCTGCTCTTCTCCGGGATCCACGACCTGATGCACTTGCAGCAGCTGCACGACATCGAGGCGGCGTTCGGCGAGCCGGGGTCGTAGGCGCCCGGACGCTAGTCCAGCAGCACCCGCAGTGACTTCGGCGAGCGGTATTCGTGGCCGCGATAGACCGGCTCGAACGCGGGATGGAGCCGAAGCGTCGGGAACCGCTCCAGCAGCATCCCGACGGCGGCAGCGAGCTGCGCCCGGGCGAAGAAATGGCCGATGCAGTAGTGCGGCCCGATGGCGAACGAGAGGTTTGCGCGCTTCGGGCTATGGATGTCGAACTGGTCGGCGCTCGGACCCCAGACGGCCTCGTCGCGATTCGCGGCCGCGACGACGAGGATGACGCGGGCCTCGTCCGGGAGCGAGACCCCGCCGAGGGAAGTTCCCGGCGCCACGCCGCGCAGGAGGTTGCCGATCGGCGCCGTCCAGCGGAGGCCCTCCTCGACCGCGGCCGGGATCAGCGCCGGGTCCGAGCGGACCACGGCCAGCTGGTCTGGATGACCCAGGAGCCGCTCCGTGATCGTCGCGCCGCCGTGGGCCGGCTCCTGGAGCCCGCCCAGCAGGACGAGCTTGAACGACGGCATCACGAAGGCGATCCGCTCCTCGAGCGAACCCTCCGACGCGACGAGGAGGTGGCTGATCAGGTCATCCGACGGGCTCGCCAGTCGCGCCTCGAACAGCGGCGCCATCGCCGCGTCGATCTCCGCCGACACCTCGTCGCAGAAGGCGAACTTCGCCGCATCGCCCTCGTAGTTCGAGACGCCGGCAGCGAGCCCGTTGAACCAGCGCACGAGCGTCGGGCCGTCGATGGCATCGGCGATGCCCATGGCGTGCGCGAGCGATCCGACGGACACGGGCTCGAAGTACTCGGGCACGAGATCGGCCGCGCCGGCCGGCGCCATGGCATCGAGCCGCTCCCGGCACAGGCGCTCGAACGCCGCCGGCATCGTCGCCTCGATGGCCCGCGGCCGGAGCGTCGCATCGAAGGGCCGGCGTCGTCGCCGCGCCGGCTCGCCGTCGGTGGTCATCATCGAGATGCCGCCGAGGGCTCGGTCGGTGGGCGAGCGATCAACCGTCGCCGGAAACGCGGTCGCGTCGATGCAGGCCGCCTCGACCGTCGCCCAGCTCGTGACCATCCAGGTGTCCAGGCACGGCATGTACGCCACGGGCGCCTGCTCGCGGAGCGCCGCGTAGATGGGATACGGGTCGGTTTCCAGCTCCTCGACCGTGATCGACCCGAGATCGATCAAGCCTCGACCCCGACCTCGACCTCGACGTCGTCGCCGACGAGCCGGACCGGGAACGTCCGGACCGGCCGCTCGGCCGGGCCCCGAACGACCTCGCCGGTGGTGAGCCGGAACTCGGAGCCGTGGCAGTTGCACGAGATCAGGCCGTCGATGAGGTCCGCCTCGCTGCTGAACGGACAGCCCGCGTGGGTGCAGCGATCCTCGGCCCCGTAGGGCTGCCCGTCCAGCACGGCGATCACGACCTCGGTGCCGGCCACCGTGCAGGCGAGCCACGGGGCGGCGGCGAGGAGCTCGTCGCGAGAAGCTGCACGTTGCCAGGCCATGGTGCCGCGGAGTCTAGCCGCGGCCGCTCCATACTCCCGGCGTGAGCCCGCTGCGACCCGACCTCGTCGATTGCTGGCCGTTCCGCGTGGATGCCGCCGGCAACGCCGAGATCCTCCTGATCCGGCGGGCGCCCGGTCGGATCCTGCCGGGCCTGTGGCAGTGCGTCTCCGGGTCCGTGGAGCCGGGTGAGCGCGTGGCCATGGCCGCGCTCCGGGAGCTCGCGGAGGAGACCGGCCTGGCCGGGGAGGCCCTCGAGGCGTTCTACGACCTGGACCTCGTCAACCAGTTCCACGAGCCGAGCGTCGACGCGGTCCTGCTCTCCGCGGTTTTTGCCGCGTGGGTCCGGCCGGACGTGGAGCCGGTCCTGTCGCACGAGCACACTGCGTACCGCTGGCTCCCGATCGGCGACGCGTGGCGCGAGGTCATCTGGCCGGGCTACCGCGACGCGATCGGCCGGATCCGCGACCACCTCCTGGATCCCGCACGGGCGCCGTGGTTCGCACTCGGGCTGGACGGAGCCCGGATCGAGCGTGCAAACGACCTGGAGGATCGGGCCTCCCGCTGATTGCTTCAGGCTTCGACGCGCGTCAGTGGGTGTGGTCGGCATCCCCCGGCGCATGCGCGTCGGTGTTCGCCGGCGTCTCGACGTCGATCACCGTCTCCGCGGCGTCAGCCTGGGGCACTGCATCGGCGTCGCCAGCCGCCTCGGACTCGCCAGCCCGGTCGACCTGGTGCAGCTCGTCGCGGACGTCGGTCTCGGGCGATGAGGCGTCGCCGTCGTGCCCATGCATGGCGCCCATGTCGGCGCTGGGGACGTGCGCGTGGCCCTCGCCCGTGAGCCCGAACGCCGTTCCTGCGCCGATCAGCACGACCGCGAGCGCCGATGCGAGCACTGGATGCCGGAGTCGCGCCGATGCTGCGCCCGCCAACGGACCCCTGAGCCACGCCGCGAGGCCGACCACGAGCGCCAGCTGCAGGAGCACCGAGACCCCGTCGGGCCGGCCGATCGCCTCGGGCACCCACGGCATCTCGCCTGCGGGCAGACCGACCGTCCTGGAGATGACCCAGGCCGCGACGATCGCCCCGTTGATCGCGATCCCGGTGAGCGCCAGGCTTCGCAGCCAGGCGGCCCCGGAGGCGCCGCGCATCGTGAGGATGACCGCGACGGCGATCGACCAGCCGAGCTGGAGACCTGCCGCGAGGTAGAAGCCGAGACCGAGACCGCCGAGCTCGTCGACGTGCTCCGGCCCAAGGGCGAGGTGGATGATCCCGGCGCCGGCCGAGGCCGCGATGGCCGCGATCCATATTGGCTTCAAGGCGCGGTCACCGTGAGCCTGCCCTTGATGCCGAGGCTTTCATGACCCGGGAGCGAGCAGAACAGGATGTACGTCCCCGGCGCGATCGAGTGGACCACGATCTCCGATTCGCCTTCGCGAAGGTTGCGGCTGCCGAAGAGAACGGCGCCGGCCTGATCTCGAATCTTGACGTTGTGAACCGTCGGGCCTGCATTCGTGACCTCGAAGCCCGCCGCGGCTGCAGCCGTGATCGAGACGGAGCTCGGCTCCAGCTTGAAGTCGCGAACGATGATCGAGGTCGCGACATCCGCGGTCGCGGCCGGAGTCGCGGTGGCGGTGGCAGCCGTGGCGGCGCTCGAGGGGGTGATGTCGGCGCTTGACGACACGGTTGGTGGCGGGTTCGTTGCGGTCCCGCTCGAAGGGGAGCAGGCCCCGACCGCGAACGTCACGGCGAGGAGCGCCCCGATCGCGCGGGTCTTCAGCGTTCTGGGAAGCATTTGGAAACTCCGTTGGGGTAGGTGATGGACCGGCCGGCTTGCGCCGGCCGGCCCATCGAGAACGACAGCTCAGCTGATCGAGGAGGAGATCAGCGGAACTTGTCGGGGAGCTTGGCGACGATCGCGGCCGCGAGCGGGTCGGCGATCATCTCCATGTGGCGGCCGGCTTCGAGATCGGCTGCGGCGGCCGCCTCGGCATCGCCCGCCTTCTGCGCGTCGACCAGGGCCTTCGTGGTCAGGACGTGCGTGGTGATGAGCTT
>DATLDP010000016.1:0-8955 GCA_035525825.1 Candidatus Limnocylindria bacterium | reverse complement strand
GTGAATCACGCCCGTCACGATGATCTCGCTCAGGTTCATGATGAGGGTCCCGTCCGGACCATCGACCGTCGAGGCGACGCCCTTTCCGTTCTGCGTGTACGTGGCGCCGGCGAGCTCGCCGATGGACTCGTACGAGTACGTCCCCTTGTGTGTCGTGGGATCGATGACCATCGTGTACAGCTCGGTGGTCCGCAGGCCGGCGGCGGAGACCTCCGCGTTGATGAGCCATTCGGGATCGGTCATGTCGCAGTGCTTGCCGAGCCACTTCTTCTCCTGCGTGCCCTCGGTCGCGTAGCCGCACTTGAGCTTGTTGACATCGATCTGGCCGCTGCGCTGCACGGCGCGGGTCGCCATCTCGCCGGTGACGACACCGTAGTTCCAGAACATGAGGTCCTCGGAGGTCCCGCTGACCGGCGCGCTCGTGGCCGGGTCGTAGTTGTCATCGAGTCCCATGATGTGGCCGAACTCGTGCGCCCAGGCGGCGGGCTTGGTGTCCGAGGGCCACGTCGTGGGCGCGGACGGATTGTGTGCCGGCTCCACGCGGTCGTCTTCCGTGTTCCCGAGCGGGCCGGTCGCCCCAGCTCCGTGGTGCTGGCCGTTCACGAAGGCCCGGATGCGGACCGGTCCGTAATCCAGGCCCACATCGACCTCGTTCTGGCCGGCCTCGGCCTGCGAGCCCACGCTCCGGGCCTCCACCTTCACGATCAGCGTGTAGCAGCGGACCTTGGAGCCGTTGTTCCACATGGCTTCGATGGCCTGGACGATGCGGCTGACATCGCCGGGCGGCACCGTGCACGACGTCCCGGGCGTGCAGCTCCGGTTGTAGAACGCGATCTTCGCCGTGACCGTAATGGTCTTCGCGGCGTCGTCCGCCTTGAAGGTCACGGCCTTGGGGATGAACGTGGTGTCGGCCAGGACGGTGCCGCCCACGCTGGCAGCCAGCAGGATCGCCAGCGCCGATGCGGCGAGCGAGCGAACTCCCGCGCGAATTCCGTTCATGCCGCCACCCACAGCTGCGTCGCGGGATCGAAGCGGAGGTGGCTCGCGTTGGTTGCGAGCCACGCGGTCCACTGGGAGGCGAGGGCGGTTCGCTCAGCTTCGTCGCCGTTCGCGGGTTCCGGGAACCCGGCGGCTGTGTAGCGCTCGAGGACGCTTGCGGCGAACTCCCAGGTGGTGGTTCGCGGCTCGCTGCCGTCCATGGCAGCCGGGCTTCCCAGCGCGGCGACGAGCGGCTCGAAGCCTTCGCTTCGGCCGGCGGCCAGCAGGCCTGCGCCCGCCATCGCCCTGGTCGAGGGGCTCGCGGCTGCGTTTTCCGCGACCGCGAGCAGGGGAGCCGGGTCACTGGCCGAGCCGGCCGCGCTGGCGTACACGTAGGTGGCCGCCCACAGGGCGTCGCCGCTGGCACCGGCGGTGATCACCGATGCGGCGGCAGCGGTGCCCGTCTGGGTGAACCTGATGCCCTCGAGTGCGTCGAGCGAGCCGGGGTCGGCAAGCGTGGCGGCGTTCAGGAGCGTGGTCGCCGCCTCGATTCCGGGGCCGCCGGGGCCGCCGGGGCCGCCAGTCCCGATCGCACCACTGGATCCGACGGGCGCCGTGGAAGCGCCGGGCGCCGCCGGGGACTCACTCGGAGCTGCACTGCACGCCGTGAGCACGACTGCGGCGAGCATGGAAATCGCGATCGCTCGCACCCCATCGGCTGGGAATTGCCGCATTGGACCCCTTCACCTGGAGGAACGTTCGGCGGAGTGTGGCAGGTGGTAGGTCGCTCTGGAAGGCGAGGGCGCGAGGACCTGGCAGACCAGCACGCCACGCCCGCAGGGTAGGACCGGTCCTCGCGCGCTAGGTGTGGTCCCCCACAACGTTGTGAGAGGACACATCCAGCTCGCGGCCCGGATCTGTCAGTGGTCCGATCGTCGTCACGGTCTCCGGTGCGTCGCCGTCCCCGGTCACGTCGCTGGCGAGGAGGCTGAAGCCGAACTCGCTCCCGCCGCCCTCGCGCGGGCGTGCCCAGATCCGGCCGCCCATGCTCTCGACCAGCCAGCGCGCCACGAACAGGCCGATGCCCGAGCCGGTCGCGCTCGACTGGGTCCGCGGCGAGCGGTAGTCGATCTCGAACAGCCGCTCTGCCTCCCCTTCGCCGATGCCCGGCCCTCGATCGAGCACTCGCACCGTGCAATCGATCTCCCCTGGGTCGACTTCGACGTCGACGACGCGACCCGAGGCCGCGTACTTGGCCGCGTTGATGAGGAGGTTCCGCAGCAGCTGCTCGACATAGGTCTCGTCGCCCTGGACGGGTGGGCCCGCGCCCATGATCCTGAGCCTGAACTCCACGACGGGCGAGGCCGTCTGGACTGCGGCAACCACGCGCTCCGTCAGGCGTGCCACGTTCACGGGCTCCAGCACGAGCGGCCCCGTGCCCCGCTCCGCTCTCGCCACGACCATCAGGTCCTCCACCAACCGGTACAGGCGATCGGCCTCTGCTGCGACGTCCTGGAGCACCTCGGCATGCTGCGCGTCCCTCAGCGAACCTCGCGAGGCCAGCTTGGCGCCGGCGTAGATCGCGGTCACGGGCGTCCGGAGCTCGTGCGACAGGATCTCCAGGAATCGATCGCGGGCGACCTCAGCCTCACGTTGGCCGGTGATGTCACGCAGGAACGCGGTGAACGACGGACGCTCGTTGACGCGCGTCTCGGTGATGGTGAGCTCGACCGGCATGGTGGAGCCGTCGGCGCGAAGTGCCCGCACCCGGACGCGCTGGCCGAGGACCCGGGCCTCGCCCGTGGCGAGGTACCGCTCGAGGCCGGCGACATGCTGGGCCCGGAGGTCCTCCGGTACCAGCACGTCCGCGATGCGCTGTCCCAGGACGTCCTCTCGACGCCTCCCGAAAAGTGCCTCGGCCGCGTGATTGAACTCGATGATCCGGCCCCCGGCGTCCGCGGACACGATGGCATCCACCGCCGCGTCCAGGATCGCGCTCTTCTGTGCTTCGCTGTGCGCGACCGCCCGGCGCGCCTCAACCCGTTCGATGAACGAACCAAGCTGGTGGCCGTAGGCCTCGAGGAATGCCGCCTCGTCCTGGTCCAGCTCGCTGGCGTCGGCCCCGAGCAGCTCCACGACCGCGGCGATCGCGCCACCGACCCGGATCCCGAACGCGAAGCCGTGCCCGAGACCAACCTCGCGGGCGATGGCCCTCCGCGGGAAGTTCTCATCGCTGTCGGTGTCGGCGATCCAGTGCGATTGGCCCGACGCCCACACCCGTCCCGGCAGCCCGGCGCCGATCGGCAGCCGCAGGGCGCGGGAGTGTTCGGCCCAGCGACCGAGCGGTCCTTCTGTTGGATGGCTCGCGATGCACCGCAGCTGGGTGGACTCGTCGTCCAGCACCCAGATCCCGGCGGCTCGCCAGTCGAGCGTGTCAACGAGGGTCCGGAGGACGAGCCCGGAGATCTCCTCGAGGCTGTCCGCGCTCGCGAACGCCTTGGCGATCCTGTACTGGACGGCGAGGCGTTGCGCCTGGCGCTGCTGGCCCCGCGCCTCGATCGGGAGCGGCTTCTGCCCGTTGGACTGCAACGCCGCTGGGCGGGTCACCACGCGGGCGATGCTAGGGCATCGTGGTGGGAAGTCGGGCAGCACGACCTTGCAAGTTAGTTGCACCTTGGCGGGGAGCTGGACCCAGCGTCGCGGCGCCCGCAAGTGCCGTCGGCTCGGATCCTGCAGGCTCCGAACCGCGTGAACGTCGAGGGTTGCTAGAGATACCCCTCAGGCACCGGTCCGACGATCTCCATCGATGCCGCCCTGGCGATCTCCTCGAGGCGCTCGTCCGTCGCCGAATCGGAGGTGATCGCGGCGCTCAGCTGCTCGAAGTAGGGGACCATCGCGGCCGGCGTGTAGAGGTTCAGCTTGCGGCTTGGAAGTGGGCCCACTCGAAATCCGTGCCGCAGTCCGCTCGGGATGTAGATGAAGGAGCCCGCGAGGCACTCGAACTCCTCGTCCTCGACGAAGATCCGGTAGAGCCCGTCGAGGACGAAGAACGCCTCGGCGCAGTCGTGGTGAATGTGCATCGGCGGCCCGAAACCGGCGGGCTCGGCGGCTTCCAGCAGGGCAAACGCGCCATCGGTGTCATCGCCCGTCGCCTTGAGCGACATCACGAAGTTCCCAAGGTCGATCGGACGGCCTTGGCCGGGTCGCAACACGATCGCTCGCGCGGTCCCATGCGCCATCGTGGGATCGTAGCCCCCTAGGAACGCCGGCGGATCCCCGGGATGCCATCGAAGTCGGCGTCGAAGGTCAGGATCTCCGCCACGCCGCGACGCTTCATCACGGCGACGTGCAGGGCGTCGCGGGCGGTGAGGCGGTTCGAGGCGACGAGCCGGCGCGCCCCCTCGACGTCGTCCAGCTCGATCGGGAAGACCTCGTCCGTGAGCTCGCGCAGGGCCGACCACGCCGCGCGGATCCCGTCGCGCCGACCGATCGCGACGTAGCGATGCAGGATCTCCTGGAACGCCTCGGCATCCGTCACGAGCCGCTCGCGCCGGGCGATCGCGATCTCGAGCAGCTCCCGCGCGCGCTCACGGTTCGGATGCGCGCCACCGACGAGGTACATCGGGATGTTCGAGTCGACCAGGATCACCGGGGGCGCTCGACGTAGCCCCGCTCGATGTCCGCGTTGATGGTCTCGATGTCGCCGGTGGGGTAGTCGAAGGTCAACGCTTCCCGAATCGCGCGGAGCTTCGGCTCCGGGTTCGGGTACTCCTGCGCCTCTCGCGCCGCTCGGAGGGTGTCGCGGACCCACGCGGCGGTCGTCTGGCGCCGGCGCTTCGCCAGACGCTGGATGGACGCGAGCTCCTCGTCCTCGAAGAGCACCTGCAGTCGTTTCATCATTGCCTGGAGGATAATTGACTCATGCGGTTGAGTCAATCTGATCAGCCGTGCCGACCTGATGCGCAGCGAGCGGCCCCGAAGGCTACTGCGCCCCCGTGGCCATTTCGGCGCTGTCTGCCTGGCGCACCTTTGCGCCCCCACCGGCCTTGCCCGTCTCCAGCTCGTCGAGGCGATCGAGCAGGAGTCTCGCGCCGAGCTCCTCCAGGATCCCGCGACCCTCGTCCATGACCGCGCGCACGGCAGGGTCGTCCGGACCGAGCAGGACGGCCATGTCGAAGATCGCGAGGGCCGTGCCGAACCGCTCGCCGGAAGCCCGGCGACCGGCGAGCCCCGCGCGATACAGGGCGAGCGCGTCGTCCCGCCGGCCCTCGAGCGCTGCGAGGCCGGCGCGAAGGAGCTCCAGGTCATGCTCGGTAGCGCCACCTGACCCGATCCCGACGATCGCCAGCACCCGGGTGGCGACCTCCACGTCGCCTGCGTGCAGGGCAAACCGCCCCACCATGCCGAACTCCTGGTGGAGCTGCGACCCCTCCGCGAACCGGAAGAACCACTCGGAGTGCCTGACCGCCTCGCGAGCGTTGCCGGCAGCGAACGCACACCTGGCGAGCCACATCCGGATATTCGCCTCCGACTGCAGATCGTTCTCCGCGAGCGCGCGCCGCAGGACCCGTTCCGCGAGCGCCAGATCCGGATCGCCCCGCCACGCCTTCAGGTAATCGCCGTTGAAGCGGACCCATTCGCGCTCGTCCTCATCGCGATCGCCCTCGCTCAGCGTCTGGATCACCTCCTCGAGCCAGGCCCATTCGCCGAGCCGTTCCGCGAGGCCGATGGCGTTGCCCGCGTGATAGCCGCTGAATGAGCGGATGCCGAGGCGGCGAGCCATCGCGATCCCTTGCCGGGTCCGCTCCAGCGCCCCGCGCGGGTCGATCTCCGCCGTCTCGGACGCGAGGTTGTTCAGGCCACGCAGCGCCGCGAACGTCTGCCGATGGGCGGTCGCGTCCATGACGGCGCCCTCCAGCAGCGCCCGGCCCTCTCGCAGCTGGCCGTTCTCGGTGGCGGCGGTGCCCTTGGTGACCATCGCCATCGCGAGGATCTCGTCGTCTCGGAGGCGCTCGGCCAGGAGCAGGGCCTGGTTCGACCACCGGATCGTCTCCGGCATGTTGGTCAGGCGGAACTCGAGGCGGGCCATCCCCTCGGCGTAGATCGCGGCCACCTCGGCCGCGCCGCGATCGACGAGGGCTTCATCGTGCACGCTCGACTCGACGAGCGCCTCGGCCTCGTCTCTGATCTGCGCGGCGATCTCCGCCGCCGCGGCGATCCGCGCGGAGCCGAGGTGTGCGGCGAACCGCCGAACGGTCGCTCGAATGACGCCGCGCCGGTCGCCCAGCGCGACGTAGGCCTCCGCCGCCGCCGCGAGGTTCGCGAAGGCCAGCTCCCAGTCCGAGTGCAACGTCTGGAGGTAGCCCATTCGCTCCAGCAGGTCCGCGCGCTGAGCGGGATCTCGGGTCACCTCCAGCGCGGATCCCAGCGCATCGATCGCCTGGCGCAGCGCTCCGAGGTCGCGGGCCCGCTCCGAGGTGGCGAGCAGGGAGATCCTGGCCTGCGCGGCGAGGGCGTCGGCCTCTGGTCCCTCCGGCGCCGCGCGATACGCCTCGATGAAGTGGGTGGCGATCACGCCGGCGACTTCGTCGTCGCCGAGCGACTCGAAGTACCGCGCCGCGGCGAGGTGGCGCGCGCGGCGCTCACGCCTCGACAGGGTCCCGAACGCCACCTCCCGGAGCAGCGCCTGGACGAACGCGTGCTGGCCGCGGGTGGGCGCCCGCGGATCGGTCTCGAGGGTCAGGATCTCCCGGCGGACCAGTGCGGTGAGCCGCGGCAGCAGCGCCCCGGCCGATTCGCCGCTCAGCGCGGTGAGGGCCTCCACGGTGAAGCTCTGGCCGAGGACCGCCGCGTCCTGGAGGAGGGACCGGTCCGCCGGCTGGAGCGCATCGAGCCGCGACGCAACGAGGGCATGGAGGGTCGGCGGCACCTCCAGGTCCGCGCGGGCCAGCTCCGCGCCCGCGGCACCCGGGGCCGGCTCCAGCCGTCCGCCGCGCTCCACCAGGAGGCCCTTGGCCGCGAGCATTCGAATGGTCTCCACCGCGTAGAGCGGAATGCCGTCGGCTCGTCCGAGGATGCGGGTGACCATGCCCGCGGGCAGGCCGGGCGCGACGCCGTCGAGCAGCTCCCGCATCGCGCTGTCGGGGAGGGGATCGAGGCGCATCGCCGTGGCGCCTCGCCGGTCCGTGCCCCAGCCGGGCCGGCGATCCAGGAGCTCTGGCCGGGCGAGCGTCAGCACGAAGATCGGGCTGGACCGGCCCCAATCGAGGAGGTGCTCCAGGAAGTCCAGCAGGCCGTCGTCCGACCACTGCAGGTCCTCGATCACGAGGGCGACGGTTCCGGTGGTCGAGAGCCGTTCGAAGAACGTCCGCCACGCCGCGAACAGCTCCGCCGAGCCGCCCGGAGTCGCCTCGCCGACCCCGAGCAGGACCAGGATCCGAGGCTCGATCCAGGCACGCTCGGCCTCATCGGGCACGTGGCGCTGGAGCATCGCCGCGACGGCGCGCCGGGTGGTCTCCGGATCATCGCCCTCCGCGAGGCCGGCACGCCTGCGGAACATCTCGCTGAGCGCCCAGAAGGTCACGCCCTCGCCATAGGAGGGCGAGCGGCCGCGATGCCACCAGACGCTGTCCACGACACCGTCGAGGTACTTCTCCAGCTCCCACGCGAGCCGGCTCTTGCCGATGCCGGCCTGCCCGACCAGCGACACGAGGCGCGCCCGGCCCTCGCGACCGGTCGCGTGGAACTGCTCCTTCAGGAACCGCAGCTCCTCCGCACGCCCGACGAACGGCGGCTCGATCGCATCCGGCCGGCGCGCGCCGCCTCGCTCCGCGACGACGCGCAGGGCTCGCCACGCTGGGACGGGGACGGGCTTGCCCTTGAGCTCCTGGTCGCCGGCGAACTCGAAGGCGATCGCCTCTCCGGCGGCAAGGCGGGTCGCCTCTCCGACGAGGACGGTCCCCGGGGCGGCCGCGGATTGCAGCCGCGCCGCGGTGTTGACCATGTCGCCCGCGACCATGCCCTCCCCCTCGGCGCCGACCTCCACGGCGGCCTCGCCCGTCAGGACCCCGGCACGGAGCTGGAGCTCGATGCCGATCTCCGTTCCGAGGAGCGGCACCATCTCGACGAGGTCCAGCGCGGCCCGAACCGCGCGCTCCGCGTCGTCCTCGAATGCGGTGGGCGCGCCCCAGACGGCCATCACGGCGTCGCCGATGAACTTCTCCACGACGCCGCCGTACCGGCCGATGATCTCGCGCGTCCGCTCGAAGTACCTGCTCTGGAGGTCGCGGATCGTCTCGGGATCGCGGGTCGCCGAGAGTGTGGTGAAGCCCACGAGATCCGCGAAGAGGACGTTCACGACGCGCCGCTCCGTCGTCCGTGGCGCGGCGGCGCTCGAGGCGCCCGAGCTGCCCGCCGCGCCCGCCCCGGGTCGCGTCGCGGTGGTCGAGCCGACCGTGGGCGTCGGCTCGATCGCCCCGCCGTCATCGGCGATCAGCCGCGTGCCGCAGTTCGCGCAGAACTTCGCACCGGGCACGATTGGTGCACTGCACGTTGGGCAGCCCAGGCGTGCGCCGCAGTTCAGGCAGAACCGAGCGGCCTCGGGGTTGGTCGCATCACAGACGGGACAGGTCACCGCAGGACTGTATCGCGAGCGGCCCGGTCGCTCTCGTAGCCCGGTGCGCTTGCCGTGGTGAGCGCTCTCCGCTGACGGCCGAGGGCGTGCCTATGCAGTGGTCAGGGTCGCCAGGGCGTCGCGGGCCACGGTCGGACCAGGTCGTGCGGCGATCGCCTGGGCGAGCATGGGAAGCTTCGGAGACGGCGCCGTGATCAGCCGTCGGACAGCGTCGGCGACGTGCGTCGTGGTCAGGCAGTTCGGGTCGTTCGCCGACCCGATCCCGGAGGCCTCGATCGCGGCGGCACCGTCGAACTGGTCGGTGGAGAAGGGCAGCGCCAGCATCGGGACGCCGTGCGCGATCG
>DATLDP010000050.1:0-14757 GCA_035525825.1 Candidatus Limnocylindria bacterium | reverse complement strand
CGCGTGGTGACGAAGGGCAAGCTCCTTCGGGCGGTCTGGGGACAGGCCTACCAGGGCGAGGACAGCTACGTCTACGTCCACGTCAGCCAGCTCCGCCACAAGCTCGCCGCGGCCGATCCCGACGGGTTGCTGAAGGACCTGATCGTGACCGAGCCCGGGGTCGGCTATCGAGTTCGCGGGCCGGACGCCGAGGGCGCCACGGAACGCTGAGCCGGGTCCAGACCTGAGGGGATCCTTAGACCCGAATCCCGTCCGGAGGGCCGTTCCCTCTTGGGGGCCGCGCGCACGCTCGGGGCATGGACACCGAACCGGTCTGGAATCCCGCAGCGCGCGGGAAGCCGGCCGTGCAGCGCGGCCGCAAGCTCGCCGACAAGCGTCTCCGCGTGGAACGCCCGCATGCCCCCTTCTTCCGCTACGCGGATGCGGGCCAGCTCGTCGCCCGGGAGGCCGCATCGGCGCCGAGGACGCCGTCGGGGCGGGCGTTCGCGAAGGCCCGGGGCGTGCTGTTCGGGCGCCCGCTCTCGATCTACGACGAGCTGGGCGAACGCCTCTCGAAGGTGAAGGCCCTCGCCATCTTCAGCTCCGACGCCATCAGCTCCTCGGCCTATGCGACCGAGGAGATCCTGCGGGTCCTCGTCTTCGCCGGGATCGCGGCGATGGCCATGTCCATCCAGGTCTCGATCGCCATCGCGCTCTTGCTGGCCATCGTGGCGCTGAGCTATCGCCAGGTCTGTCGGGCGTTCCCCAATGGCGGCGGCGCCTACGCGGTTGCCCGATCGGAGCTCACGCCGCTGCTCGGCCTCGTTGCTGCCGCGGCGCTGCTCATCGACTACGTCATGACGGTTGCCGTCTCCACGTCATCCGCCCTTGACCAGCTCGCCTCGCTGGTGCCGGCGGCTGGCGACTTCAAGGTCGTGATCGCCGTCGTCGTGATCATGCTCATCACGATCGCCAACCTCCGGGGCCTGCGCGAATCCGGGAACATCTTCGCCGTTCCGACCTATGTGTTCATCGTTCTTGCGCTCGGGATCGTCGGGATCGGCGTGTTGAACGTCATCACGGGCGCCGCTCATCCGCTGCCGCGCCAGCCGAACGCCGAAGGGTTCGGCCTGGAACCCCTCGCGCTCCTGCTCGTCCTCAAGGCGTTCGCCAGCGGCTCCGTGGCGCTCACCGGCGTCGAGGCCATCGCGAACGGCGTCCCGGCCTTCAAGCCGCCCGAAGCGAGGAACGCCGCGAACACGATGACCGCGATGGCCGTGCTCCTCGGGGTGATCTTCATCGGCGTCTCGGTGGTTGCCCTCGCCTACCAGGTCGTGCCGTCGGTCGGCGGCTACCCCTCGGTCATCTCCCTTGTCGCGGGCGCGGTCTACGGGCAGGGGAGCGCGCCCCACACGCTGTTCCTGATCGCGACGATGCTGATCCTGTTCCTCGCGGCGAATACCTCGTACAACGCGTTCCCGCGGCTGGCCGCCCTCCTCGCCGAGGACGGCTACATGCCCCGACAGTTCGCCTTCCGAGGCGACCGGCTGGCGTACTCCTGGGGAATCGTGCTGCTGGCGGGCGTTGCCGCGGCGCTCGTGGCCGCGTTCGGTGGCACGACCACCCTCCTGATCCCGCTCTATTCGGTGGGCGTGTTCGTCTGCTTCTCCCTGTCGCAGGGCGGCATGGTCCGACACTGGCTCCGGACGCGGGAGGCGGGCTGGCGCTGGCGCCTCGCGATCAACGCCTTCGGCGCGATCCTCACCACGGTCGTGCTCGCCATCGTCGTCTACGAGAAGTTCGGTGGCGGGGCCTACCTCGTCGTGATCCTCATCCCGCTGCTGGTCGCGACGATGCTGTTCATCCAGCGGCAGTACGCGAAGTCCGCCGCCCAGCTGGCGATCGACCCGCTGGCGACGGTCCCGGGCCCGACTCGCGACGATCGCGTGATCATCCCGGTCGCGGGCATCAACCGCGCGGTCATCCAGGCAGTCAACATCGGTCGCTCGATCAGCTCCGACGTCCGGGCAGTCATCGTTTCGGACGACCCGGCCGCCGCGATCGACACGCGCGCCGATTGGGAGCGTCGGATCGAGGACGTGCCGCTCGACATCGTCGAGACGGAGGTTCCGATGCTGATCGCGCCGATGCTCGCGTACCTCGACCATCTGGACGCCGAATGGCCGGCTGACCGCCCGGCTCCGGTGACGTTCGTCATCGTCCCCGAGTTCGTGGCCCGTCATTGGTGGGATCGGGGCCTGTTCAACCAGTCGGCCAAGCGGCTTCGGGCGGCACTCCTGGGCAGGCCCCACACCGTCGTGGTCGACATGCCGTATCGCCGGCGCCCAGCTGTCGCGCCGGAGCGCCCCGCGGCCAGCCTCGCCTGAGACGTGTCCGCTCTTCAGCCACGAGGAGCTGCCTGAGCGTCTCGGCGTGATCACGGATCTCGCCCTCGGCGTCCGCGCGGACTTGCCGGCGTGACCCGCCGCCGAGCGCGAGCGCGGCCACCCCGCGCGTGCGATCCTCTGCGACGTGAATCTCGGGCCCAAGCAGCTCAAGGGTCGAAAGCTCGGCGACCGCCGAGTTCGCATCGAGCGTCCGCACTCCGCGTACTTCCGGTACACCGGCGAGGGAACGCTGGTGGCGAAGGAAGCCGCCTCAGTGCCGCGCACGCCGGCGGGCCGGCTGTACGCCCGGGTCCGCGGCACGCTCTTCGGCCGGCCACTGTCCAGCCACGAGGAGATCACCGAGCGGCTCTCGAAGGCCAAGGCGCTCGCGATCTTCAGCTCCGACGCCATCAGCTCCTCCGCCTACGCAACGGAGGAGATCCTTCGCGTCCTGATCCTCGCCGGCGCCGCGGCCCTGTTCCTGAGCCTGCCGATCGCGATCGGGATCGCCCTGCTCCTGACCGTCGTCTCGATCAGCTACCGGCAGGAGATCCACGCCTATCCATCGGGCGGCGGCGACTACGCCGTGGCCCGCCGGAACCTCCCCAACATCTTTGCCCTGATCGTCGCGGGAGCGCTGCTCGTCGACTACACGATGACCGTCGCCGTCTCGACGTCATCCGCGGTCGAGCAGGTCATCTCGGCGGTGCCCGACCTCGAGGCCCTGCGAGTGGAGATCGCCGTGGTGGGGATCGTGCTGATCATGATCGGCAACCTCCGGGGCCTCCGCGAGTCGGGGAACATCTTTGCGATCCCGACCTACCTCTTCGCCGGCTCGACGCTCCTGATGATCGCGATCGGCATCTTCCGCATCGTGGTCCTCGGCGACACGTCGCCTCCGCCGCAGCCGACGCCCGGCGAGCCGGACGCGATCCAGGCGATCGGGATCGTCCTGATCATCCGGGCGTTCGCGTCGGGGTCCGTGGCCCTGACCGGGACCGAGGCGATCGCGAACGGCGTTCCGGCGTTCAAGCGACCGGAGCCGAAGAACGCCGCGACCACGCTCACCGTGATGGCCGTCCTCCTCGGGATCCTGTTCGTCGGGATCACCTTCGTTGCCGACTCCTTCGGCGTCGTGCCCATCGACGAACCCGCGACGAAGACGGTCATCAGCCAGGTCGCGGCGCACATCTACGGCGACAACACGATCCTGTTCTACCTCTACCAGGCGTTCACGGCGCTGATCCTGTTCCTGGCCGCGAACACCTCGTTCAACGCCTTCCCGCGACTCGCCGCGATCCTCGCGACCGACGGCTACATGCCGCGCCAGTTCAGCTTCAAGGGCGACCGGCTGGCGTTCACCTCCGGCATCGTCATCCTCAGCATCGCCGCGAGCGTGCTAATCATCCTGTTCGGCGGAATCACGACAGCGCTCATCCCGCTGTACGCCGTCGGCGTCTTCATCGCCTTCACCATCGGCCAGACCGGCATGGTCCTGCACTGGCGGCGCGAGCGACCGCCTGGGTGGGTACGCGGGCTGGCGATCAACGCCTTCGGCGCCGTCCTCACGGGCTCCGTCTTCGTGGTGGTGCTCCTGGCGAAGGCGCCGACCTCACTCCTCGTCGCGGTCATCATCCCCGTGCTGGTCGGCATGATGCTGTTCATCCAGCGCCAGTACAAGGCGTCGAAGGCGGAGCTGGCCGTGCGACCGGATGCCGTCATCCGCGGCCCCCACCGCGAGGAGCGGGTCATCGTCCCGGTCCCGGGCATTAACCGGGCGGTCGTGCAGGCGATCAACGTGGGCCGCTCCATCGACCCGAACGTCCAGGCGGTCCTGATCTCGGAGGACCCGGAGGAGGCCACCGCGATCAAGCAGCAGTGGGAGCGCCAGCTTCCCGACGTGCCCCTCGTGATCGTGGAGTCGCCGTACCGGGCGCTCGTGGCACCGCTCATCTCCTACCTGGACGTCCTCGACCGCGCCTGGCCGAGCGACAAGGAGCATCCGATCACCTTCGTGGTGGTGCCGGAGTACGTCGCAAAGAGCTGGTGGGAGCGGATCCTCTACAACCAGTCGGCCAAGCGGCTCCGGCAGGCCCTGCTCGGCCGGCCGCACACCGTCGTGGTGAACGTGCCCTACCGGCGCGAGGCGAGCGACACGGCGGACAAGCCGCCGGACGCAAAGCCCACGGACGCCAAGCCCACGGACGCCAAGCCGACGGACGCCAAGCCGACGGACGCCAAGCCCACGGACGACGAGCCCACGGACCAGACCCCGCGGGCATGACCGGCCTCGCGGCGGGGGGTCGCGTCGACCGAGCCCTTCCGGCCTTCCTTCCGCAGCCGCTCATCCTGCTGCTCGTCGCCGGCGCCCTCCTCCGGATCGCCGGACTGTGGGGTCCCGGCCACGCCGGCGATATCCACGCCTTCGTCCTGTGGGCGGAGGACGCGGCGCGGAATGGCCTGGGCGCCTACTACGCCAGCGGCGGCGACTCCAACTACCCGCCGATGCTCTATCTGCTCTGGCCGCTCGGCCTCTCGCTCGACGACGGCGAGCTGATCTTCGCGATTCGGACGCTCTCGATCCCCTTCGACCTCGCGCTCGGGGTCCTCGTCTTCCACGTCGCCCGTTCGCTGAGCGGCCGAGATCGCGATGGCAGCCTCGCCGCGGCGTTCTACCTGCTGAACCCGGCGGTCCTGATTTGCGGCCCGATGTGGGGCCAGGTGGATGGGATGGGCGCGCTGCCGATGCTCGGCTCGATCGTCGCGGTGGCCCGGCGCCGGATCGTCCTGGCGGGCGCCCTCGCCGTCATCGCCGGGCTGGTCAAGCCCCAGTTCGGGATCGCCGCGTTCGTGCTGGCGGGGCTCGCGCTGTTCTGGGTTCGCTCGCCCGGCCCGTCGCTGGCCGGGCTGTCGTGGGAGGGCATCCGCCGGGTGGCGCTCCTCGCGCTGTCGGTGCTGGTCACGTTCGCGGTCGTGATGTTCCCCCTCGGGATGCCGCCGCTCGCCTACCTCGACCTCATGGGCGACACCTTCACGCGCTACCCCTACATCAGCCAGTTCGGATTCAACCCCTGGGGCATGGTGTTCGGGTTCGGCGACGACGACTCGCAATGGTTCCGGCTCGGCACGGCCCTCGCCGTCGCGGGGATCCTGGCGAGCCTGTGGCTCCTCCGGCGCCGCCGGGACCTGGTGGGGATGCTGGGGGTGAGCGTGCTCATCGGGCTCGCGCTGTACTACCTCCCGACACGGGTCCACGAGCGCTACCTCTTCGGGGCGCTCGCCTTCCTCGTGCCGCTCGCGGCCGTGGAGCCGCGGCTCCGGTGGCCGTTCGTGGTCCTGAGCGGCGTGTTCTTCCTGACGCTCGCCTACGTCGTGGTCACGTCGCCCTACCGGATCCTTCCGGGCCCCAAGCTCGAGGAGTTCCCGGGCTGGGTCATCAGCGCGGCCTCGCTCGCTGTCACCGCGGTCGGCGCCTGGACGGCGTGGCGGGTGATCGGGCTCTTCCGCGGTCAGGGCGTCGTGCCCCTGGGACAGGCGACGGACGCCTCGATCGCCGGTTCGGGGTAGGGTGGACCTCGACACGAAACGGAGGCGCCCCATGACCACCGAGATCAGAACGGACCACGACATCGCCCAGCTCGATCACCACGAACCCTTCGAGGAGCTGGACCTGCCAACCGACTTCGACCTCGCCATGGCGCAGGCGCGAACGGTCGGCGACGGCGACCCGGCCCTGGCCGACGGCGACCTCGACCTGGGCGACGCCGACCTCGGCGCGGCCGTTGGCGAGGCCCGCAAGGCCGGCGGGGGTGGCTCGATCGACGGCTTCGTCGAGCGGATGGCCGAGCGGGTCGGTGGCACGGCCTCGGTCCGGGCGGTCTTCGGCGACCCGATCGAGCGCGACGGCATCACGGTCATCCCGGTCGCCCGGGTGCGCTACGGCTTCGGTGGCGGCGCGGGCAACGGCCCGGCCTCCGAGTCGAGGATGGCGGCCGGATCCGGCACGGGTGGCGGGGGTGGCGTCAGCGCCGATCCCGTCGGCTACCTCGAGATCGGCCCGGACGGCGCCTCGTTTTACCCGATCAGCTCCGCCCGCCCAAGTGCGGGCTTCATGCTGGCCGCCGGCGCCACGGCCGCGCTCGTGTTGCGAGCGCTCGCCAAGCTCCTCCGCCGCTAGCTCCGAGACCGGTCGCGCTCCCGTGGCCGGCACCGCGCCCCACCCGCAACGGATCCAGCCCGGTCCAGGGCAGGAGTCCGTCTGGGACTACCCGCGGCCGCCGCGGGTGGAAGCCGTGCCCGAGCGGGTCCGGATCGTGGTCGATGGGCTTGAGCTCGCGTCCTCGACGGCAGCGCTCCGGGTCCTCGAGACCGCCGGGGCGCCGGTCTACTACATCCCGCCGGCCGACATCCGGATGGATCTCCTGGCCCCGGCCGATCGCTCTACGGCGTGCGAGTGGAAGGGCGCGGCGCGCTACTGGACCATCCGGACCCCCGGCGGCGGCGACATCCCCAACGCCGCTTGGTCGTACCCGGCTCCGCTCCCCGGCTTCGAGGCCATCGCCGACCACGTGGCCTTCTACGCCTGGGCGGTCGACGAGGCGTGGGTCGGGGAGGAGCAGGCCACGCCGCAGCCGGGCCACTTCTACGGTGGCTGGGTGACCTCGAAGGTCGTGGGGCCGTTCAAGGGCGGCCCCGGCTCGTTCGGCTGGTAGGCGCCGGGTCCGGGGCGGCCGGCGCGGAGGTGCCTCGAAGCAGGGTTTCAGCGCCAGGTGTCCGGAACGTGACCCAACCGCACTCCGAAACGGTCTCGCAACCTGACCGGGCGTCCTGCAACCGCGCCGCCAGCGCGAGCGTGCGAGGGTGTGCGAACCCGAAAGGAGGGCCCCAGATGGCCACGCTCACCGCGAAGAAGCGCGACAACCTCCGGTCCAACCAGTTTGCCTACGTCGACAAGGACGGCGGCGAGCACTTGCCCATCAACGACGAGTCGCACGTCCGGAACGCCATGGCGCGTTGGAACCAGACCGATTTCGACAGCGCGACGGCCAAGGAGTCGGCGCGGAAGAAGATCGTCACCGCCGCGAAGCGCCACGGGATCGAGGTCTCCGACGATGACAACGTCGCCAAGCCCGCGCGCTCGCGGAAGTCCTGAGCTCAGCTGACGTGAGCCTCCTTGGAGACGCCGTCCGCGGCGCCATCGCCGGCGCCGCGGCGACATGGGCGATGGACCAGTTCACGACCGTGATGCTCGACGCCCAGGCGCCGGAGGTCACGAAGCAGGAAGAGGCCGCGCGTCCCAACGGCAAGGGCTCCGTCGCGAACATGGTCGATCGACTCGAGGCGGAGACCGGAATGACCGTTCCCGCCCAACGGCGACCGGTGGTCGAAAGGGCGATCCACTACGCGCTCGGCGCGGTGCCGGGCGCGATCTACGGCGTGCTCCGGAAGTGGGTGCCGTTCGCCCGATTTGGCAGCGGTGTCGCGTACGGGCTGCTCCTCTTCGCGGCGAACGACGAGTACGCCAACACCCGGCTCGGGCTGGCCGGTCCACCTGGCGCGTATCCGCCGGAGACGCACCTTCGCGGGCTCGCCGGGCACGCGGTCCTCGGCGTCGGCACCGAGACCGGGATCCAGCTCCTCGGCGGCTAGTCGGGCGCGCCCGCACCGGCCCGGGCACCGGCCGCGGCGCCGACCCTTGCGATCGTGGGTCGCTTCGCCGGCTTGCTCTCCAGCTGGAGGCCGAGCGCGACCCGCGCCGACCGAACGAGCCGTCCCGGCGCGCGCTGCAGGACCGCACCCTCGATCGATTCCAGCCAGCTCGGCGCCTTCGCCCCGGCCGTGGCCGGTGGACCGGCCGCGACGACGTGGAGGGTCCCATCGGTCCGCAGGACGCGGAAGCTCGCACTGCCGTCGTCGCGCCGCCGAAACTCCAGGTCGACTGCCGCCCGGCCCACCCGGACGTTGCGGAGCCGCAGCTCCGGGATCCACGCGGGCAGCCGTGGCCGGACCACCGCGAGGACCCGCAGCGGCGCGAATGGAGAGAGCCCCAGCAGGACCTGGACCGATTGGATCACCGCGCTCGATGACCACGCTTGGGGCGCACAGGCGTACGGATAGGGCGACGGCGCGACCTGCGGCTCGCGACGATGGCCTGTGATCGCCTCCGGCAGCCGTGCTTTGGGCGACGCCGCCGCAGACTCGAGGAATGCGCCGACGAGCCGGTCCAGGTGCTCGTCGAGCCCGTACCGCCGGAACCCGAGGGTGAACGTCGCGTTCTCGCCCGGCCAGACAGCCCCGAGGTGGTAGGCGAACGGGTTGTAGGACGGGTGGTCCTCGGCCAGCGTGCGAACGCCCCAGCCACTGAAGAGCGCCGGGGAGAGGAGGCGGTCGGCGACCTCGGCGGCGTGCTCCTCCGGCACGATGCCGCAGGCCAGGGCGTGCCCCGGGTTCGAGGTGATCGAAGCGACCTGCCGCCCGTCCGAATCCAACGCCAGGGCGTAGTAGCCCTCTCGCGGGAGCCAGAAGGCGTCGTGCCAGCGGGCCTTGAGCTCGGCGGCGCGGCGGAGCATCTCGTCCGCTCGAGCATCCTCGCCGAGGGCGATGAGGATCTCGCTCATGCGCTCCAGGGCGAGGAAGTGGAACGCCTGCTCCTCGACGGTGGCGATCGGCGGCTCCGCGATGGAGCCATCGGCGTGCCGGATCGCCTCGTCGGAATCCTTCCAGCCCTGGTTGCGAAGGCCCGCGGGCGCGCGTTTTCGGTAGGTGATCAGCCCGTCGGCCGGGCCGCCGTGCTGGACCGTCTCGTCGGCCCAGTCCAGCGCTCGGAGCGCCGCGTCGCGGAACCGCCGGAGGACGGCATCGTCGCCCGTCCAGTGCCACAGCTCGCTCAGCGCCACGACGAACATCGCCGGGGTGGTCTGGGCGCCGTAGTAGGCATCGCGCGGGCTGAGCCCGAGCATGGCGAGCGGACCGCGCCGCAGTTCGTGGAGCATCTTCCCGGGCTCGGCGTCCCGCCAGGGATCGTCGGCGCTCGCCTGCGTGCTCGCGAGGACCTCCAGCGCCCCCCGGAGCGCCGCCGTGCCGGCCATCGCCGACTGCCAGCCCGCGGCCAGGCCGTCGCGGCCGAAGAACCCGGTGAAGGACGGAACGCCGGCGTTCAGCAGGGACGCCTCCCCGCCGCCCGACCACTCCGGGATGAGGTCGGCCTCGAGGTCCTCGTTGCGGAGCGCTCGGAGGTCCTCGAGGGCGCGCTCGAATGGCAGCCGAATGCGGTCCGGCGCCTCGACCTGGACGCGGTCGGCTCGCCAGCGCGCCCGGCCCTTCGAGCCGTTGGGCGTTCGCCAGCGACCGTCGACCAGTGAGGCCGCCACGATCGTGAACCGAACGGTCGCCCGCGCCGGCACGGCGAGCTGCAGCTCCAGCCCGGAATCGAGGGCGTCCACCTCCATGGCTCCCGTTCCGGGCTCGGCAACCGCCCGGACCCGGACCGCCCGCTCGAACGATCGGTCACCACGCCGTCCCAGGTACCGCAGCTCGATCGCGCCGCCGCGGGTCTGGGCATCGAGGCGGCCACGTTGCTGGAGCTCGCGGCCCAGCTCGGCGATGTCGGCGAAGTCCGCGTCGACGGCGAAGAAGACGGTCCCCGCCCAGTCGAGCGCGGTGTGGTTCGTGACGGCCCAACGGTCCCGGAGGCCCCCGCCGACGGTTCGCTCCACGGCGAGCTCGAGGCTGTCCTCGGGGAGCCGCGGGCCCTCGGGCCGGCCCTTGCCCTTCGCGAGATCGACCCGGTAGCGCGCAACGAGGATCTCCGCCTCGGGCAGCGAGGCGGAGACGAGGGCCGGCGGGCTGCCGTCCACCGTCATGCGGTACTGCGACAGGATCCTCGTGTCGTAGTCGAAGAGCCCGGACGAGCCGCCCTCGATCCAGCCGTCGCGGTTGGCGCACAGGACGGTGTAGCCCGCGTGGAGCAGGGTCTCCGTCGTCCAGCCTGCCGCCCGCGCCCGACCGGGCGAGGCGGCGCCGTTGCCCGCCAGGTCAGCCGGCGCGGGCCGTCCGGGATGGCTCCCGGCTCGGATCGCGCTCCGGCGTCGTGCCGCCCGGAGTGCTGGGTGCGTCGGCGCCCGGGATCGCGTGCGTTCGGTGCATCGGGTCGCCTCCAGCTGGGAATTCCGTCAACAGCATCGTCGATCGGGGGCGTGCGCCGCAACCGGCCGGGGTCAGGCCGCTCGGCGCCGCCGGCTGCTCGGCAGCACGATCTCCGCCCGCTCGGCTCCGTGCGCCGCGATCAGCCGAGCCTGCTGCCGCCGGACCGACATCTGCTCCACCTCGATCGTCCGCCATCCCGCCGGGAGCACGACCCGACGGCTCGGCCACGTTTCAGGCTGAGCCGGGCCGACGCGCAGGCCCGGCAGGCCGTACAGCAGGCCCATGAGGAACCCGCCGAGGTTCGCGAAGAACGGGCCGGCCTTGGGCTTGTCGGGCTCGTTCGCCGGAAGCTGCTCGAGTGTCTGCAGGAACCGCCCGGCGACGAGGTCCGCATAGCCCTGCTCCAGCAGCCGTGCCGACGCCCGGCGATCGTCCGCCCAGGCGGCCCAGACCCCGTAGAGCGGCGACAGCATCGGGCTGCCGATGTAACCGGGCGCCAGCGACAGGTAGTACTCGATCGTCGCCTTCTCGATCCCCGGGTCCAGCTCGTAGCCAAACGGGAACAGCCCGAACAACGGACCGGGCGTCGAGCCCTTCTCCTCTCGAGGGTGGAAGCCGTCGTGGCTCATGACGGCTCCGAGTCCCGGGCTGATCGGCGGTTCCAGCCCCGCTCGGAGTTTCGACCAGGCAGATGGCACGGTGTGGCCCAGGCGCTCCGCGCAGTCGATCGCCTCCGCGAGGACGCGTTTGGCCGCCATGATCGTGAAGGCCTCGTTGTCAGAGGCGCGCTCACGCTCGGCGATGCCCATCGTCTGGCGCCAGGCGAAGCCGCTCCGGGTCGGCGTCACGCGACTCCCGATCCATTCCGCGACGTCGTACAGCACCGGCGCCACCTGCTCGGCGAGGAAGCGCCGATCGCCCGTGACGTGGGCGTACTGGCTGTAGGCCCAGGCAATGTCCAGGGTCACGTGGTCCTCGTGCCATGACGCCCGGCCCGCACCGGGGGCGACCTCCTCGCCACGCAGCGGGCCGCTCTCCCAGGGGAACTCGATGCCGCCGCGGCCGTGGAGCTTGGCGTTGCTCCTCGCCGCGCGCAGGGTCTGGGTCCGGAACTCGAGGAGCGTGTAGGCCGCGTCCGGCTGGAGCAGGGTGAGGGGCGGGACGCAGAACGCCTCGATGTCCCACATCACATGGCCGTAGTAGTAGTTGTAGTCGTGCCACGTCGCGAGGCCGAAGATCGACGTGCTGGACGGCGCCGAGGGATGGACCGAGCTGTTGAGGTAGAAGAACGCCGCGTCCGACAGCGCCTGCCAGCGGTCGTCGTCGGCATCGATGAGGATGCGAGAGCGCCACAGCTCCTCCCACGCCGCCCGGTTCTCGCGCCGCAGCTCGTCGAAGCCATGGCTCGCGGCGCGCCCGGCGAGCCGCGTCGCGGCGCGGTCGGGGTCGTGATGCAGCACGTCCGGCACGACGCTGGCGATCTGGCGCATCCGGTAGGCGCGCCCCGGACGAGCGCGGATGGCGTACTCGGTGAGCAGTGGCTGGTCGATCCCCCAGTCCGGCGTGGACTTCTCCGCCGTCTCATCGCCGCGGAGCTCCGTGGCGTACGCGATGCCGCAGCGGCCAAGGCCACCGAGCGATTCCCAGGCGAGGGATCCTTCGGAGAAGTGCTCGTCGGGCCGGCCCGGAATCGAGCGGTCTCGACGCGCGACCCGTCCCGAGACGCCGGCCAGGTCGATGAGCGATCTGAGGGTCAGCTCGCAGCCGGTATCGACCTCGACCGAGACCTCCTGGGCCACGATCGTCGGCTGCTTGCGACTGCAGAACGTGAGCACCTCGACATTCGCCGTGGCGCCGTTGGCCGCGTAGCGGAAGCGGGTCGTCAGCTCACCGTTCGAAAAGTCGTAGGCCTGGTCGACGAACGTGGCCTGATGGGGGACGATCCGCAGCCATGACCCGTTCAGGGCGATGTCGCCGGCGACCGCGTAGGGCGCGGCTGCGGCTGCCTCCACCTGGACGCTCGGATCCATGCCGGCGAATCCGTTGACCAGCATCATCCCCGGCAGCAGCGGCACGTCGAGGACGCGGAGCCCGATGATCCCGTTGGACACGTAGGCCGGGAGGTCGTCGGTCCCGCTCGCGGTGACTGGCGGCGGGCTCATGGGCTGGGACATGGCGCCACCCTCGCGCCGAGGCCGTTGCAGGCACGATGACAGGCGCGTCGGAACGGTTGGGGTCGGCTCACAAAGGTGGGAGCCCCGCCGGCACGACGGCGAGGCTCCTCGCTGTGCATACGCAGCGGCGAGGCCTTCGGATCGCTGTGACCGGTCCGGCGCTGCGACGGATGGTGCCAATTTGCACCGGGCCCCTAACGCCGTGCCCGGTCCTTCGTTTCTGTGGTCGCAAGCCCCGAGGCTGCGCCGTCGTTCCCCCGGCGACGGATGTGCTTCGGGGCTGCTCTTTGCCCGCGAGACGCTTCGCGGGCACCCTTCCTCAGGCCGGCGCCAACCCGACGGGCGGATTCGCGCGCCTGCGGCTCGCCACCGGTCCGCCCAGGCGGCCCCCACCATGACCTAGCCGTAGAAGAGACGCCCACGGGTCGGTGCGAGCCCAAAGGGCGGCGGGCTCATCGCTGGGTGTCGTCACCGGGCCAGGTATCCGAGAGGAGGTAGCCCTCCGGGAAGGGATCGGTGGGGTCCACGAGGACCTCCGTGACGCCCGTGATCCAGGCCGTGCCGCGGATCGCGGGCACGACGCCGCTCCGACCGCCGACCTGGACCTCGCGGACGATCCGGCCCTCGAACGTCGAGCCGATGACGGAGGCGTGGGTCATCGCTTGGCCGAGATGCATCCGGCCGCGGGCGTGGAGCGCCGCGATCCGGGCCGAGAGCCCGGTCCCCGTCGCCGATCGGTCGAGGCGGCCGGGCGCAACCACCACCGCGTTCTTCGACACCCGGCCGATCCCCTGCCATGGCTCGGCGATCTGGACGATCGAGACGCCGGCGATCTCGGGATTTTCGGGATGCACGACCGGCAGCTGGTCGCGTGCCGCGGCCCGGATCTGCTCCCCGACACGTGACAGGTCCCGCGCCTCCGCCGGCACCAGCTGGAACCCGAGCGCTGCCGCGTCCGCGATCGCGTAGAACATCCCGCCGTACGCCACGTCCACGGTGAGCGTCCCCAGGCCCTCGACCTCGAGCGGGGCATCCAGGCGATCGGCGAAGCACGGCACGTTCTCGAGCTCGACCCACTCGACCTTGCCGTCGCGGCAGCCAGCCGTGATGTTGATGGGGCCACCGGGCGCCTCCAGGCGCATCGAGGTGACCGGCTCCCGCAACTCCACCATGCCGGTTTCGAGGAGGACGGTCGCGACGCAGATCGTGTTCGAGCCGGACATCGGCGGGTACTCGGTCGGCTCCATGATCACGTACCCGAACGCGCAGTCCGCCCTCGTCGACGGCAGGATGATGTTGGAGTGGACCGCGACGCTCCCGCGGGGCTCGTGGAGCAGCAGCTTCCGGATGGAATCGTCAGCGCGGATCGCCTGCATCTGCTCGAAGATCGTGGCGCCGGGCGGCGGATCGACACCCGCCACCACCACGTTGCCGACCTCGCCGCCCGCGTGGCAGCCGACGACCGTCAGGACGGGACGCGCGGGCGTCCAGCCAACCGCCGGGTTGAGGCTCGAATCGCGCTGGTTCAGCTCGGCTCTGCCGCTCGATCCACCGCCGACTGATAGCGCGTCCTCGCCTGGACCTCGTCCACGTCCGCCATGGCGCTCACCGCGTCCGCGTCGGCCTGGTCCACTTGCGTCGACTCCACGAGGATCCGCGCCGCGGCGGCCGTCTTGTTGGCAGACGCTTCGGCCAGCCCGGCCGCGTGGAGGGCGCTCTTGGATGCCTCTGCAGTCGCCATCGCGGCCTCCACGGCGTCGGCCGCGGCTGCAGCTGCCTGCTGGGCGGCGAGCTTTCCGCGGCGCGCGACGGCGGCGACGCGCTCGGCCTCGCGCCACTGCCGGAGGGCCTCCGGAATGTCCGACTTGAGCTTCCTTTGCTCGGTCATGGTTGCCTCGACGATTGGGGTGGCGTGAAGCATACGAGGTCGGTCCAACCCCGCTCGCACGCCTCGTCGCGGCACGAGGGCTTGGCTCGCGTCCTGCATCTCGGCGCTCCGGCCCGAATGAAGGCTGGGGGAGTTGGCTGGCGAGGAAGGATTCGAACCTTCAATCCCCTGATCCAGAATCATA
>DATLDP010000122.1:0-9962 GCA_035525825.1 Candidatus Limnocylindria bacterium | reverse complement strand
ACCGCCAGGCCCAGGTCCGCGGCGACCCGCGGAATTCGCGCCCCATCGGGATCCCGCGGCCGCTTGAGCCACAGCTCGATCATCCCGACGACCGTGCCGTCCTCCGCCACCGCGACGAGGCCCTCGTCACGAGGCTGCGAGAGGTGCCAGCGCCGGCGAGACCGCGCCGCTTGCTCGGGCGTCGACATCCGCCACCGATCCGGGTCGATCGTCGCGTGGTGAATCGCGCTGGAGTGCTGGATCACGGTCATTGCCGGCTCGTCAGCGGGCGTCGCCGGGCGCACCGAGAAGCCGGGGCCCACGCGATCGCTCATTCGTGATCGCTCATTCGCGCATCAGCCCGCGCAGCTTCGCGAGCGCGACGGACCGCCAGCCATCTCGCAGCAGCTTTCGAAGGTCGGCATCGATCGACCGTCCTCAGGCCGGACCGGCTGCGAGCTCCGGTTCACCGGAGGCGCCTTCGATCGTGACGTTCGGCAGCCAGCGGAGCCAGCGCGGCAGCCACCAGTTCCAGTCGCCGAGCAGCGTCATCGTTGCGGGCAGGAGCACGCTCCGGATCAGCGTCGCGTCGATGAACACCGCCACCGCGAGCCCAAGCCCCAGCTGCTGGATGAACACGAACTTGAAGGTCACGAAGACCGCGAAGACCACCACCATGATCGAGGCCGCGCTCGTGATGGTCCCCGAGGTGACCGAGATGCCGCGCGCGACCGCGGCGCGAGAGTCCAGCCCGCGGTCCCGGGCCTCCTTGATCCTCGTGAGGATGAAGAGGTGGTAGTCCATCGACAGCCCGAAAAGGATCGTGAAGATGAAGATCGGGACCCAGCTCTCGATCACCCCGCCGGGCTCGATGCCCAGCGCCTCCGCGAACCAGCCCTCCTGGAACACGAGGACCAGGACGCCGAAGGCGGCCGCGGTTGAGAGCAGGTTCAGCAGGATCGCCTTGATCGGGATCACGATCGAGCGGAACGCCACGAGCATCAGCAGGAACGACAGCCCCAGCACGAACCCGAAGATCCGGGGCGTCGCTCCCGCATAGATCCCCACGATGTCGATGGTGCGTGCGGCCTGGCCGGCGACATAGACGTCGACATCGGCCGTGGATCCCACGCCGAAGGTCTGCGGGACGACGTCCTCACGGACCTCCCGGACCAGTGCGCGATTCGCTTCGTCATTGCGGTTGCCGGTCATCGGGAAGGAGATCAGGGCGGCGTGGCCGTCCGCCGCGGTCCGGACGATCCGACCCTCCCCCATCCCCTCCAGCGCGTCGACGCGCGTGATCAGCGCCTGGATGGCTGCGGTCACGTCGGTGCGATTCGGGGCGGTGACCACGACGTCCATGCGGATGTCCTGGCCGAACGGGAACTTCTCGTTGACGAGCCTGATACCGGCGATCCCGTCGATGGTCGAGGGCAGCGCGGTGACGTCCGTCGTGCCGGTTCGCAGGCGTAGGGCCGGCGTCGCGATCGCGAGCAGCAGCGCGGCCGAGAGCACCGTGAGGATCACCGGCCGGGCCATCACGGCGTTGACGAGGCTCGCCCAGAAGCCGCTTCCCGGCGGGCGCGACGCCCGCCGATCGATCGCGGCGAGGGCGCCGCGGGCGCGGAACAGCCGCGGCAGCCACGTGATCGGGCGCCCCAGGTTCACCCGGTCGCCGACGATGGCCAGCGTGGCCGGCAGGAAGGTCAGGCTCCCGATGACCGAGACCAGCACCACGCCCATCGTGCCCACGGCCATCGAGGTGAACAACGCCACGCCCAGCGTCAGCAGCCCGCCGAGCGAGATGACCACCGCGATGCCCGAGAAGAACACCGCGCGGCCGGCGGTGGAGCTCGACGTCTCGATCGATTCGAGGACGGTCGCGCCCCGCTGCCGCTCGGTCCGGAAGCGGGTGACCATGAACAGCGAGTAGTCCACGGCGACAGCGAGGCCCATCAGGATCAGCAGCTGGGCCGCGTTGGCGCTCACCGGGCTGACGAGCTGGCTGTACAGCCCGAGCAGCCCGTAGCCGGCCGCGAGCGAGGTCGCCGCCAGGACCAAGGGCACCGTCGCCGCCACGATCGCCCCGAACGCGATCAGCAGGATCACGAAGGTCAGCGGCATCGTGAGCCGCAGCGACCCGTCCAGCTCGTTCGAGATCAGCTCGTTGAAGTCGCGGTTGAGGATCGTGCTGCTGATCAGGTGGATCCGCGCGTCCGGCATTCGAACGCGGGCGGCGTCCACGATCGCCGGCACCGGCGCAAGCTTCTTCTCCACGATCTCCGACTCGCCCGGGATGTTGCCGACGACCTGGACGATGCTGCCATCCTGGGAGACCACGGCGGCAGCCTGCGCTGGCGGCAGCGCCAGCGGATCGATGACGCTCTCGAAGACGGCGGTCCCCGCGCCGTCGACCGTGGCGGTCGCCGCCGTGAGCTCCGCCGCGAGCTGGTGGACCTGCGCCTGGAAGTCCGGCTTCAACGCTGCGCCCGCCCCGCCATCGATGACGACGACGATCCGCTCCGAGGGCGCGACCGGCTCCCCGGCCCCGAGGACCTCATAGGCGATCTCCGACTCGAGTCGCGGGCCGTTTGGATCAGCGTCGACATCGATCGTGCGGATGCCGCCGGCCGCCACGCTCCCGACCAGCACCCCGATCGTGCCCGCGAACCACAGCACGAACACGATCCAGCGGTGGCGCGCGCTCCAGACAGCGACTCGGACGGTCCACGGCGCGCGCATCGAGCCGAGTCTAGGTGGGAACGCCGCGGGAACGGCTCGCCGCCAAGGTTGCCGGCATGACCACCCCACGTGAGCGGAGCAGCCCCATGCAGGCACCACGCACCATCGCCTTCCAGCTGCTCACGGCCGGCCTCATCGGCCTCCTTGCGGCAGCCGTCACGGCCTGCGCCGGGTCGGCGAGTCCGAGCCCGACTGGCGGGGCGTCCGCCACCGCGGGAGCCGCCGTGGTGATCCAGTCGCCGCCGTCGAACGTCCAGGTTCCCCTTGGCCAGCCCATCGAGATCGTGACGACCGCCGTCTCGGGAGGTGGTGTCGGCTGGATCGACGTCGAGATCGGCGGGGCCGTGGTCTCACGCGCAACCGCTCCCTCGCCACTTCCGTCCTTCGGCGCCGTGCACGTCTGGACGCCGACGGTCACGGGCAGCATCTCGGTGGCCGCTATCGCCTACGGAGCCGACGCCGTCGCGGGCGATCCGTTCGCCATCACGGTGTTCGTGCTCCCGGCCGACGCGAGCCTCGCGCCCTACCCGACCTTCGACGGACCGCTCCCCACCTACGTCGTGACCGCCCTCGCGTCGGGCGCCCTGCCTGCCGCGACGTATGCCCCCGCCTCGTACGGCCCGCGGGCGACGGCCACCAACGGGACGGCGCCGACCTACGCGGTCGCCCCCACGACGGCAGTCCATCCCACGAATCCCCCACCGACGCCCACCTATCCGCCGGTGGACCCCACGGACGTGGCGCCGACCCCGACGTACGGCGCCGCGCCGACGGTCGCCCCGACCTCCCTGATCGCACCGGTGGACGGCATCTACTCCTGGGTCATCCCGTACAACGGGTCAAGCGAGATCAGCGAGTACGTCTCCTACCCCGACGGCGACGTCGAGGACCGGATCAACTACGACATCAGCGGGATGAGCGCTTCCCCACCGGGCAACACCGGGCACCTCAACGTCTTCGCCACGTGTGAAGGCGTCGGCGCCGGAACCATCCAGGTCAAGGTCGGCACGAGGGTCTTCCCCTGCAACGGGCAGGTGATCTTCGCGCTGCTGGTCACCGACGACAGCCGCACCGGGACCATCCGGGTGACGGCGACGGGTCCCGCCTACGTGCACTGGACCCTCAACGGCAACGTCGCGCCCTGACGGCGAGAGGAGGAGCAACCCCATGTCCTGGCTGGACGACATCCGCAGCGCATTGAGCGAGGCGCTCTCCAAGGCCGACGCCACGGCCCGGCATGACCTCGAGCAGGCCTTCGACTCGGGCGCGACTTCGCCCGCCGAGGCGCAGTCCAACCTCGATCGGCGCGTCGCCGAGATCGCCGACTCGCGCGAGCGCGCCGACATGGTCGCGACCGTGGCGTCGATTCGCGAAGGGCTCGAGGCAAACCTCGAGGGCAGTGGCTACACGGGAAACCTCTCGAGCCTGACGCTCGCGCAGCTGGCGCAGCTCGAAGGCGCCCGGCAGCGCTGGGGCCTGGAGGGCGATTTCGTCCTGCCGACCAACTCGGCGCTCACCGCCGCCGCCGAAGCCCAGCGAGTCGGCGGCACGTTCGTCCTCGACTCGCGGAGCGGGTCGATCGAGATCTACGACCCGAGCGGGAAGCTCCACGAGTTCATCGTGGCCGGGCAGGAAGGTCGCCCACCCGAGGTGGTCGGCGGCGAGCTGCTCGCCGGCTCGGACGTCGGCGGTCGCCGCGTCCTGCCCGAGGACCTCGGGAAGTACGTTGCCGGGACGGTCGAGGTCACGCCAGAGGGCGACGTCATCGTCACCAACCCGGATGGCACGACGGAGACCCACGAGCACAGCGACCTCGCTCAGTGGCTCGCGGATCTCAAGCTTGCCCAGGGCGACATCGGCGCGCTCGCGGACGTCCTCGGGAAGGGCGCCACGGCCGTGGGCGACGCCGCGATCGCCGGTCTTCGCGACACGTTCGGCTCGTTCCCATCGTTCGGGCCGTCCGGTGGCTCCCCGGCCACGCAGACCGGCATGGGCGACCGCAATGCCACGCAGCCCGGCAGCACCTCCGGGACCGGCTCGACGTCCGGCGGCTCGGGCTCCGGCGGCTCGACCCGGTCCGGCGGCAATCCGCTGACCCCGACGTCGGGACGCACGACCAGCGATCCCATGTTCGACGACGACAGCTCCGATACAGGCTCCGGCTCGGACGACTCGAGCGGCTCGGACGATCCGGACGAGCCCGAGGAGCCGGCGTCGACCGGGACCGGCTCATCCAGCGGCGGCATCGGCGGGCTCGACTTCAGCGAGGTTCCCGACGAGGTGATCACGGGGACTGCCGACGAAGACGACGACGATGAGGACGGGCAGCGCGAGATCATCGGTGCCGAGGAGGACGACGATGAGGACGACGAGGAGGACGACGACGAGGAGGAGTCCTCCACCGATGCCGGCTACACCCCGCGCCCGGACGACGATCAGAGCTGGCGCAACGCCTCGCCTGAAGAGGTCGAAGCGGCGCTCGCCGCCGCAACCGCCCGACAGGCGGCCCGGAATGCGGGAGCCGATCGGACGGACGTGAAGCCGGCGGAGTTCGACCCCAGCGTGATGGTCGCGGCGCAGGCGCGGACGGAGGGCCTGATCGGCAACCCCGGCCCCGTCATCGACGGCGAGGGCGGATTCAGCGGCGGATTCAGCGGCCCCGCGCCCATCCCCGACGACGACACGCCCGGGATGACGCCCAACGGCCACGACAACGGCGCCGAGGACCCGATGCAGCGGACCCCAACCGGACCCCTCGTCGGGGGCGGCGGGTCCGATGCCTCCTCGACGGCCACGGACCCGCCGGACATGCCGGTGCAGGTACTCGTCACCGCCGAGATCAACGTCGAACGGCCCGCCGGCGGCTTCGGCCTCGGCCAGTTCGGCTACGTGGCGGGCGACCCTGCGACGTCCGGCGGCGGTTTCCAGGGTTCTGGGAGCAATCCGGGCAGCGGCGGACCGGTGATCGAGGGCCCGCCGCCCCAGGAGATGGTCCAGGCGGACATCTCGATCGATCGGGGGGACGCCCCACCACCGGACCTGACTCCGGAGGTGGGCTACCTGGCTGGCAGCCCGGACGCTGAGCCGACCTTCGAGCCGAGCGACGACGACGCGGCGACAACCGCATCCCCGGTTGGTCGGTCATTGACACCACTGACGAGTCGCTTCGCGGTGCCGGACTCGATCGACCTTGATCTCGCGTCGGACGACGCGAGCGACAGCTAGCAGGAGAAGGACCGATGCCAACGCTCAACAGGGACGAGCTGGATCCCGCGTTCGAGGACGCCACCACGGCGGCCGACGCCGCCACCGCCGCGAAGCAGGCCGAGGAGGCCGCCGCCATCGCCCGAGCAGCCGCTGCCGCTGCGGCCAGCGAAGAGGCGGCCAGCGTCGAGGCGGCGCGAGCCGAGGCGAGGGCCGAGGCGACCGAGGCGGCAAGAGCCGAGGCGAGGGCCGAGGCCGCCGCCGCCGATGCGGCGGCCGGCGATGCGTCGACCGCGCCCGATCCCGTGACCGCCGCGAAGCAGGCAGAGGAGGGCGCGAACATCGCTCGGGCCGCGGCCGCCGCGGAGGTCGAGCCGAACGCGGAGGAGCCGTTTCGTGCCCCCGCGAGCTGGCAGGCGCCCGGTGCCCCCGGAGGCGATGACGTCTCGGAGGCATCGGCCGCGGGGGTCGAGCACGGTGGCCGTGGCCTCGCACGAGCCGCGATCGCCCACGCGGATGCCGCCGGGAAGCCGGCGGACCCTTGGAGCAACGGAGCGCAGGTGAACGTCGGCAACGACGACGCTCGCGAGACCCACGACGTCATGGCGCCGGACGCCGCGGCTGAACCCCATGGTCACCACGGAGACGAGGGCCACGGAGACGAGAGCCGCGGCCACGACCGCATCGACGCCGACGAGTCGCGCGGCGATCAGGGAGAGGACGACCTCCTCGATCCGTAGCGCGTCGCGTCTGCAGCGGAACGACCCAGGCTCGGCCACTCGAAGGGCCGGCCTGGGTCAGCGATTCTCGGCGTCCAGCTGGAGGTACAGGCTCTCGTAGGTCCGCGCGACGCGCTCGCCGGCCTCCGCTGTCGGACGATCGAGGAGCGGGTTGGACGCCCTCGTCCGCCATCGGTCGATCGACAGCACCGCCACGGACCGGAGCTCGGCGGCCGGCGTGTCTTCGGGCTGTCCCAACCGCCCGGCGGCCGGCCCCGAGGCGAGGAGGCGGTTGAGCTCGACGAGCTCCTCGTCGCTCACCGTGAGCCGGCCGGCGTGAACGTCGTGCAGCAGGCGCAGCTCGAGGAGCTCGCTCGACGACGCGCCGATTCGTTCGACCTCCACGGCAAGCTCGGCCGCACCGGGGAGCCTCGAGGCACCTGCCGCCGCCACAATCGATCGGAGTCGCGCGAGGGCCGAACGGGCCTTGAGGACGTCCGACCGATCGGCGAAATGCCGCCGGATCTGCGCGTCGACCGCCCGGATGCCGGACGCCTCGACCAGCGCTCGAGCCAGGTCCGGAGCGGTCTGGGCCGGCTGCGCCCGAAGTCGATCCAGGGCGAAGCGGAGACCGAACAACCCGAACCGATCGAGCAGCCGCTCCCGCGCCTCCTCCGGCAGCGGGTTCGCGGCCCCGCCCCGGAACCGGTCGACCGAGAGGAGCAGCCCATCGACCTCGGACGCCGCCAGCGCGACGACCTGGCGGAGCCAGCTCACCTCGAACTCCGTGAGCGTGGCGCCCGTCTCCGCGAGGAGGCCGGCGATCGGGAGGACCGTGAGCGCCTGGCTCCGAACCCGAGGGTCGGCGGCATAGCGGGCCGCGATCGCGGACGCGGATTCGAGGGCGTCCGGGCGCCCGGCCCCGATCTCATCGGCCCGCGACAGCAACGCCACGGCGTTGACCGGCGAGGCCATGGCGAGCCGGCCCGGATTGAATGCCTCCAGGAAGTCCGCATCGTTCCGATGCAGGTGGCGCATCAGGTACACCACGGCGTCCGCCTCGCCGCCGTCTGCCTCGTCGCCGATCAGCGCGTCCACGGTTCGCTGCGAGCTCTCGCGAGCGCTCGAATCCAGCCCGGGCGTATCGATCAGGGTCAGCGCTTCCAGCCGCGAGGAGGGCCAGCCCACCTCGAGCCGCTCCACGTCGGCGATGGCATGGACGCCGAGCTGGATCTCGACGCTCCCGTCGGCCCGGCTGAACTCGAGGCTGCGACGCTCGCCGCTGCGCAGGGCCGCCGTGACCGAGTAGCCGAGGTCGTGGCGATACCACGTCACGATCCGGGTGCACTCGGTGGCGTCGGTTGCGGCGAGCCGCTCACCCACGAGCGCGTTCAGGAGCGTGGACTTGCCCGCCTTGGCTCGGCCGGCGATGGCGACCCGCAGCGGCCGCCGCAGCCGATCGCGGACCATCGCGATGTCGACGGCGAGGTCTGTGTCCGCGGTCACGGTCGCGGCCCGTGCGACGAGATCGTCCAGCCGTTGCTGCAGCGTCGGCGGCGCCGCGATCGGCGGCGTCACGTGGCGCTCTCGAGCAGGAGCCGCTTCAGGCGGCGCTCGAGGTCGGCCAGCGCCTGCAGCTCGGTGCCGAGCTCCTGATCCCGTGCCGCTCGGGTCGCCTGGTCCTGCTGGAGGGCCCGCTCCAGCGCGGCCGCGGCCTCGGTGTTCGTGCGGCTGAGCTCGTCGATTCGGCCGGCGACGTCATCCCGCAACGCCCGCTGGAGCTCCCGCAGCATGTCCCTGACCCGCGTCCCGACCTCGAACTGCACGTCGTCGACGTACTGGCGAAGCGACGTCCGCGCCTCCTGGCGGCGTGTCGAGACCTGGCGCTTCCGCTCGTCGACCAGCGACTTCCCGGCGAACAGCGCCGCGCCGCCAAGGAGCGCCGGCCCGATGACCGCCAGCTGGAAGAGCGATCCGAGCATGCCCAGCATGACCACGCCGGATTGCGCACCTCGGAGCGCCCCGAAGCCCATGCCGACGCTGGCCCGAACCGTGGAACGGGCGATCGGTCGCCGTGACCACAGCTGCTCCACGTCGACACCCGCGGCGAGCCCGGCGCTCGCCGAGATCGCAGTGTCGTCGACGAGGGTCGCCAGCTCGTCTCGAAGCGCCGTCGCGCCGGTCGCGATGGCATCGAACGTGGCGCCCACCGCCTCGGCGACCTGGGCCTGGACGGCGGTCGTGAGCGCCTCCCAGTCGGCCCCGGGGTCCGTTGCGTCGATCCGCTCCTCGGCGGCTCGGAGGATGGATCGCATGGCGCCGCGCAGCTGGTAGTCGACGCTGGATCCAAGGTCGCTGAAGCCGTCGCCGAGCCGCTGGCTCCACCGCGCGGCCGGACCGCGCAGCAGCTGAAGGCGGTCGCGAATGACGCGCAGCTCTGCCTGCTCGGCGCCCATCCGCGAGGGGTCGCGCACGGCGGCCTGCTCGCGCTGGAGGGGCACGTCGAGCTGCCGGATCGCGGATCGGGCGTCGGCGACCGCGCGCCGCAGCGCGCCTGCCCGTGCGCCGCCGAGCACCTGCTCGTGCAGCACCTCGAGCAGCCGGGGGATGCCGCTCTCGTCATTGAGGGTTGCATCGCGGGTCCGAAGCGCCTCCGCGCGCAGGACGCTCGAGACCGGGAGCGGCTCCACCGACAGGCCGATGGCGTCCAGGTGGGTGCGATCGGCCTGCTCGATGCGACGCCAGGCCCCGTGGAGATCGATCTTCGAGAGCGCGACGAGGACGGTCGGGCAGACCTCGTGGGCGCGTCGCAGGAAGGCGAGCTCATGCTCGGCGAGCTCGGCGGAGGAGTCCGTGACGAAGAGGAGCGCGTCGGCAACCGGAAGGAAGCCGAGGGCTGCCGCCGCCTGCGCCCGATTGAGCCCGCCGATCCCGGGCGTGTCGACGAAGGCCCAGCCGCGCTCCAGCAGCCGGTTGGGTACGCGGATCTCCACCACCTCGACGCCCCGCGCGTTGCCCGGATTGCCGCGCTCGGTCACGTAGTCGGCGAGCTGATCGAGCTCGACCCGATCCACGACGGCGTCGCGCCCGACGTGTCGCCGGACGAGCACCTCCAGCTCCGGTCCGTAGCGAACGACGGTCACGGCGGCCGTCGCCAGGTCGTCGTCGATCGGACACGCCGACACGCCGATCAACGCGTTGATGAGGCTGCTCTTGCCCTGCTTGAACTCGCCCGCCACGCAGACCACGGTCTCGGGCCGGTCCACGCGGGCCAGCGCAATGTCCAGGCTTCGGACGAGGTCCTCGCGCCGATGGGCG
>DATLDP010000048.1:0-4732 GCA_035525825.1 Candidatus Limnocylindria bacterium | reverse complement strand
GACAACAACGTCGTTCGCACCACCGTGCAGGCCCTCGCCGCGATCCTCGGCGGCGCCCAGAGCCTCCACACCAACTCCCGTGACGAGGCCCTCGCGCTCCCAACCGAGGAGAGCGTGCGGCTGGCCCTCCGGACCCAGCAGATTCTCGCCTACGAGTCCGGCGTCGCCGAGACCCCGGATCCGCTGGGCGGCTCGTACTTCGTGGAGACCCTCACCTCCGAGCTGGAGGCCGCCGCCAACGCCTACCTGGAGGAGATCGACGGCATGGGCGGGACCCTCGCGGCCCTCGGGCACGGCTTCCAGCAGCGGTCCATCCAGGAATCGGCCTACCAGGTCCAGCGCGCGATCGATGGCGGCGACCAGGTGGTGGTGGGAGTCAACCGCTTCCGCGACGAGCAGGTCGCCGCCCCACCGACCCAGAAGATCGATCCGGAAGGGGAGCGGAACCAGGTCGCCGGCCTTCGCCGCGTCAGGGCGGAGCGCGACCCGGCCGCATGGGAGGCTACGATGCGCCGCCTCGACGATGCCGCCCGCGGCACGGACAACCTTCTGCCGCCCCTGATCGAGGCGGTCAAGGCCTACGCCACCGTCGGCGAGATCGCCAACACCCTTCGGACCGCGTGGGGCGTCCACCGCGAGCTCATCACCGTTTGATCGTCCAAGCGCAGCTGCCGTCGGATGGAGGCCCAACCCATGCCTGACCTCGGACGCACGCCACCCGGCCGGGTCCACCACGTGGCCATCGTCGTCCGCTCGATCGAGGACGCCCTCGCCATGTATCGCGACCTGCTCGGCGTGCCGCTCGAGAC
Organism: Candidatus Limnocylindria bacterium; assembly: GCA_035525825.1. Taxonomy (GTDB): domain Bacteria; phylum Chloroflexota; class Limnocylindria; order Limnocylindrales; family CSP1-4; genus UBA5189. The sequence continues at coordinate 3,923 of DATLDP010000048.1, read as the reverse complement.
GATCATGGACATCCCCCAGGATGGGGTCCGCATCGGGTTCCTCGGGGTCGGCGAGTCCAAGGTCGAGCTGGTCGAGCCGACGGACGACACGACCGGCGTCGCGCGCTTCCTCGCGAGCAGGGGCGAGGGCTTCCACCACGTCTGCTTCGAGGTCGAGAACCTGGCCCAGGAGCTGACGCGTCTCGCGATCGACGGCGTGGAGCTCATCGACAGCGCGCCTCGGCGCGGGGCGGAGGGGCCGGTCGCGTTCCTGCACCCGCGGAGCTGCCACGGTGTGCTCGTGGAGTTGATCGAGGCGCCCGGCGGGCCGGCCTGGCGCGGGCTCGGATACCCGGACTGAGGCCGAACCGGACTCAGAGCGACCAGGCGAGGATCACGGCCGGCGCTCGATCGGCGCGCCTGGCGAACTCGACGATCTCCGTCGCGAACTTCCGGACCGATGGCTTCTCCTCGCGGGCAAGCTCGCCGAGCTCGTCCTCGAGGAGGTCGATCCAGCGGCCGGTGATGGCGTCGACGTCGCGATCGTCGATCATCGCGATCGCGGTGATCCAACCGGAATCGATCCGCTCGACCGTGCGCTCGCCACCGTCGCCGGGACCCTCCAGCTCGTTGCGCGCCTCGAGGAAGTCGATCGGATCGTCGCGATTGGTCACGGCGCGGGCCGCCTGGCTGAAGAGGTCCAGCCAGGTCGGGTCGATGGAGCCGCCGAAGGACAGGTGGGCCTTGAAGCGCCCGCGATCCGAGAACGCTGCGAGGTCGTCGACGGCCACCGCGAGGAGGATCTCGCGGGAGTCGCCTGCGACGAGGTCCATGACGAGGCCCATCGAGTCAGTCCGGACTCAGTCCCGGAAGCCGGCGTCGCGGAGCAGCTGGGGGAGCTCGGTGGGCGAGCCGGCCACGCGGAAGCCCGCGGCCTCCAGCGCCGAAACCTTCGATGCGGCCGTGCCCGCGCCGCCCGAGATGATTGCGCCCGCGTGACCCATGCGCTTGCCCTCGGGCGCCGTGCGGCCGGCGATGAACGCGGCCTTCGGCACGTCGCGGAGGTGCTCGCCGGCCCACGCAGCGGCCTCTTCCTCGGCCGCGCCGCCGATCTCGCCGATGAGGACGATGGCGTTCGTCTCGGGGTCCGAGGCGAAGAGCTTCAGGACGTCGAGGAACGTCGAGCCGATGATCGGGTCGCCGCCGATGCCCACGCACGTCGACTGGCCGATCCCGGCGTCGGTCATCGCCTGGACCGCCTCGTAGGTGAGCGTCCCGGATCGGGAGACGACCCCGACCGAGCCCTCCCGATGGATGGAGCCCGGGATGATTCCGACCTTCGCCGTGGCTGGCGAGGTGGCCCCCGGGCAGTTCGGGCCGATGAGGCGGGCGCCGGCGCGCTCCACGGCGGCCACCACCGGGATCATGTCCAGGGCCGGGATCCCCTCGGTGATGCAGAAGACCGTCGCGATGCCGGCGCCGACTGCCTCGAGGATCGCGTCGGGCGCCCCGGCGGCCGGGACGAAGATGCACGACGTGTTGGCGCCCGTCTCGCGAACCGAGTCCCTGACGGTGTCGAACACGGGCACGGAGCCGTCGAGGGCCTGCAGGCGGCCCTTGCCCGGCGTGACCCCCGCGACGAGGTTGGTGCCGTAGGCCTGCATCGCCCGCGCGTGGAACTCGCCCTCGCGGCCGGTGATCCCCTGGACGACGAGCCGCGTCTCCGCCCCGATCAGGATGCTCACGACGCGTCCCCGGATCCGGCGGCCTGCGCCGCCGCGACGGCCTTGGCCGCGGCCTCGTCGAGGCTCGCGGCGGTGGCGAAGTGGGCCGCCTCGAGGAGCTCCGCGGCCTCGGCGGCGTTCGTGCCCACGATCCGCACCACCATCGGCACGTCGCGCGACTGCTGCTTGCGGGCCTCGATCAGGCCCATGGCGACCTCGTCGCCCCGGGTGATCCCCCCGAAGATGTTCACGAGAATGGCCGCGACCTTGGGCTCCGCGAGGATCAGCCGCATGGCCGCCGCGACCCGCTCCGCCTTGGCCCCGCCGCCGATGTCGAGGAAGTTCGCCGGCTCGCCGCCGGCCCGCTTGACCAGGTCCATCGTGGTCATCGCGAGCCCCGCGCCGTTGACCATGCAGCCGATCGTGCCCTCGAGGTGGATGAAGCTGATGTCGTGACGGCGGGCCTCGGCGTCGGCGGGCGCCTCCTCGTCCGGGTCGCGCATCGCCTCGTGGTCGGGGTGACGGAACAGCGCCGAATCGTCGAGGGTGATCTTGGCGTCGAGGCAGACGAGGCGCTCCTCGGCGGCGCCGGGACCGCCTTCCCGGACGACCGCGAGGGGATTGATCTCGACGAGGTCCGCATCGTTGGCGAGCATGGTCCGAACGAGGCCCTTGGCGATCGCGACCGCGGTCTTGAGGTGGCCGCCGAGGCCCATCCGGAACGCGAGCTCGCGGGCCTGCCAGTCGCGCAGCCCCAGCAGCGGATCTGCATGAACGCGGACGATCGCCTCGGGGTTCGTGGCGGCGACCTGCTCGACCTCGACGCCGCCCTCGGCGGAGCCCATGAGCAGGATCTGGCGCGCCGCGCGATCGAGGACGGCGGCCAGGTAGTACTCCTTGACGATGTCCGCGGCCGGGGCCACGAGGACTTTCCGGACCGTGATGCCCTTGATCTGCATGCCCAGGATCGCGTCCGCGACCTGTTCCGCCTCGTCGTCCGAGGAAGCGAGCTTCACGCCGCCGGCCTTGCCGCGTCCGCCGACCAGCACCTGCGCCTTGATCACGACCTGGCTCGCGGCGCCGGCGCCGTGCAGGAGGCGTGATGCGGCCGCGCGGGCCTCGGCGGGGGAGCGGGCCACTTCCCACGCGGGAACGGGCAGGCCCTGCGCGAGGAGCAGCTTCTTGGCGTCGGCTTCCTGGATCTTCACGGGATGGCGATGGTACGGGCGCGGTGCAGGTCGCGCGCCTCGGCGATCCGCTCGATCGCGGCCGGCGTCTTGGCGCTGGCCCAGATGATCGCGTCGGCGAAGCCGATCGATTCGAGCTCGTCGAACAGGTCGGCGAGGCCCGCGGCGTCGGTATCGGTCGCGCGGCCGTCCTCGCCGGAGCCGTCACCCGGCTCGTTCAGGCGGATTCCCACCGTCCGGCGCATGGACGCGGGGTCACGTCCCGCGGCGTCGAGGGCGGCGTTCAGGTCACGGAGGCGACCCTGGAGCATCTCGTCCACCCGGCCGAACCAGGCGGTGTTCCAGGCTTCGGCGTACTCGGCGGTGAGCCTGAGCATCCGCTCGCCCTTCGAGGCGACGAGGATCGGGGTCCGCCGCGACGCCGGAGGCAGCAGCTGCGCGCCCCGATACCGCGACCAGCGACCTTCGAAGTCCACCTTCTCGCCGCGGAGCAGCCGGTCGATGACGGCGATGTCCTCCTCGAATCGCCCCACCAGGTGATCGAAGGGGTAGCCGAATGCGTCGTACTCGGGCTCGTGCCAGCCACAGCCGATTCCGAGGATCAGTCGATCACCGGAGACGTCGTCGAGCGTCTGCGCCATCTTGGCCAGCAGCCCGGCGTTGCGGAACGATGTGGACAGCACGAGCGTGCCCAGCTCCACCCTCGGGACGACCGCGGCGAGGGCGGACAGGATCGTCCAGGCCTCGTTGGGGCCCTCGTCCGCCTCGCCCTCGAACCGCCACAGGAGATGGTCGAAGACCCAGATCGAGTCGAGGCCGAGCTGCTCTGCCCGGTGGGCGTAGTCGACGGTGTCCGCGAACGTGGTCATCCGGCCGTCCTCGACCTCGCCATGGGCCATGGGAACGGTGGCTCCGATGCGCATCGGCGGAGTCTACGGGCCGCCGCCTAGAATGGCCGCCATGGCCCACCGAGTGACCCTGATCCCCGGCGACGGCATCGGCCCGGAGCTGGCGGAGGCGACCCGCCGCGTGC